>JACQEF010000201.1 GCA_016200745.1 Chloroflexota bacterium
ATCGCCGGGGCCGGATGATTGGAGTCGATGAGGAATTCAGGAATCCATTTGTCCGCATAGTTGAAAAGCAAGACGCAACGCGCCGGCTGACCATCGCGTCATCCGGGACGCGGACACCGTCGAGCACCAGCCGGCCCGACGCCGATCCACGCATGCCCATCGCCTCGAATCCGGGACGACGCTCGATGCCGTCGCCGTCCAGGGGCACCAGGAACGCGCTGAGTTCCGGCGTCGAGTCGCGCTCGGAACGGCCCGAACCGCCGTCGATGCGCGCGCTGACGAACGCGAATCGGAGGGCCGGCAACCAGGTCGTCCAGGTCTTCTCCCCGGTCAGCGTCCAGCCGTCGGCGCCGGGCTCCCGGCGGGCCACCGTGCCCGGGATCGCGCCTCGAGCCGGCGACCCGCCGCCGTCCTCGGTCGAAGCGTTGTTGGCCAGCGCGCCGTCCCCGACGATCGAACGGTACAGCCGCTCGCGTGGAGCCGCGGGCCAGACCACGCAATCGGCGATCGATCCGACCGTGTGGACGTGCATCGCGAACCCGAGCGCGGCCGACCCGTCCACGGCGCCGAGCGTGGCGAGCACCGCGGCCGACTCGCTCATCGTACCGCCCAGCCCGCCGGCGTTCGCCGGGACCGGGAGCCGGTGCAGCCCGGCCCCGACGATCGCCGCGGGGACGCGCGGATCGAACTCGTCACCCGGTCGGAGTGCCTCGATGCTCGCGACCGCCGCCGCGAGTGGGCCGGCGACGGCGGGGCGCAGGTCCCCGGCGCTCACGGGATCGACTGCGTCGCGGCCGCGGCGCGGAGCAGCTCCCAGGCCCGGTCCACGTGGCGCGCCTCGGTCCGCAGGTTGCCGACCGCCACCCGGATCGCGAACCGGCCATCGAGCCGGGTATGCGACAGGAACACCTCGCCGCCGCGATTCACCCCGTCCATGATCGCCGCGTTCGCCACGTCCAGGCGCTCGGCGACGGCCGGCTCGTCGGCGCGCGCGGCCACGGCGGCCGGCCGCCAGCGGAGGCAGACCGTGGAGAACGGGACGGGCGCCAGCAGCTGCCAGTCGGGGTCGGCGGCGACCGACGCTGCCAGGTCCGCGGCCAGCGCCAGGTGCGCCTCGATCCGACGGCGCAACCCGTCCAGCCCGAACCAGCGCAGCTGGATCCAGAGCTTGAGCGCCCGGAACCGCCGGCCAAGCTGGGGGGTGTACTCGTTGTAGTCGCGGACCGGGGCCGCCCGATCCAGCGTGCGCAGGTACTCCGGGACGAGGCTGAACGCGGCGCGCAGGACCTCCATCCGGCGAGTCAGCAGCAGCGACGCGTCGAGCGGCGTGAACAGCCACTTGTGCGGGTTGACGACGATCGAATCCGCGCGCTCCCAGCCGGCGAACGACGCCCGGCGATCCGGGAGCATCGCCACCACCCCTGCGTAGGCGGCGTCGACATGGAGCCAGAGCCCGTGGCGCTCGGCGACGTCCGCGATGGCGGCGACCGGATCGACCGACGTGGACGACGTGGTCCCCACGGTCGCCACGACCCCGATCGGGCGGCGCCCGGCTGCGAGGTCGGCGGCGATCGCGCTCGCCAGGGCGTCCGGCAGCATCTCGAACCGCTCGTTGACCGGGATCCGGACGAGCGAGGCCCGTCCGAGCCCGAGCGTCATGCACGCCTTCTCGACCGAGCTGTGAGCCTCGGCCGATGCGTACACCGTGAGTCCACCGCCCAGGTCGTCGCGCCCCGCGAGCCCGCGCGCGGCGACGTCGCCACCGCACGCCTCGCGGGCCGCCGCGAGGGCGATGAGCGTCGACGTCGAGGCGGTGTCGGTCAGCAACCCGTCGAACGCCGGCGGCAACCCGAGGGCCTGGCGGAGCCAGTCGACCACGACCTGCTCGAGCTCCGTCCCGATCGGCGATGTCCGCCACAGCATCGGGTTCTGGCCCAGCGTCGCGATCAGCATCTCGCCGAGGATCCCGGGGCCCGATGCGGTCGTCGCGAAGTACGCCAGGAAGCCCGGGTGCTGCCAGTGTGTGGCGTTGGGCTCCACCAGTCGCCCGTAGTCGGCCAGGATCGTCTCGATCGGTTCGGGCGCCTCGGGCGGCGATGCCGGGAAGAGCGGGCGAAGCGAGCCCGGTTCGATGGCCGGAAAGACGGCCCTCGACTCGAGCGTGTCGAGGTAGTCGGCCATCACGTCGACGACGGCGTGAGCCGCCGAGCGGAACGCCTCAGGATCCATGTCGCCGAGGAGCGGCGTTCGATCGTCCGATCCGGTCACGCCACCAGTGTATCGAGCGCCGCGGGGCGGCTCAGATGGTGGTGCCCGGCGGCGGCGCAAGCGGATCGACCCGGCTGCCCAGGTAGATCAGGGCGGCGATCGCGGCGAGGAACAGGATGCCGATCACGACGACGATGACCAGGCAGGTCATGGCCGGGCCGCCGGACGCGCGATCCGCGGGGCGCACCAGCGCGGACCGGGCGAACCGGTCGTGGAGGCCCTGCTTCATCGGGCTTCGGGCGGTCGACGCGAGCAGGACCAGGATCCAGACGAACTGGACGAGCGCATCGAACCCGCGCAGGCTCGGGACGACGCCGAGCAGACCGAGGAAGCTGCCGTACCCGAGCCAGCGACGCAGCGCCTGGTCGAGCGTGAGCGGCCGGCCGTCGAACGCGTTGCCGACCTGGATGTCGAACGCGCGCTGGCCGATCGTGGCGCGGCGGCCTCCGGTCCAGAAGAACACGAAGTAGAGCGCCCCGAGCAGCGCGAACGCGATGCTGGCCGTCCAGCCGGAGACCCACACGTACCTCGAGGTGGAGGTCTGCACCACCTCGCCCAGGCCGAGGGCGATGACCAGCGCGGCACCCGCGATCCCGACGATCGCGATGTCGACCAGATAGGCCACCAGGCGCGACGGGAGGTCGGAGAAGACCAGGCCCGGGGCGCCCGGGACCTCGACGACGGGCGGTGGGGCCTGCCACCGGGTCGCCGGCAACGGTTCGGCGAGCGGCGCTGGCGGCGACGGCTCGGCGGCCGTGGGTGGCAGGTCGCCGGCAGGCTCGGGCTCGGGCGGTGGTTCGGTCATCCCCCCTCACAAGCACGCGTTTCCGCCATCGTAGCCCGTCGGCGAGGGCCGCCGCTCGGCTCAGAGGCCGTGAACGAACCGCTGGGTGGCAGCGGCTCTAAGGCTGGACGGCCGTCGGGCTGGCATCGGGGCTCCTGAGTTGGTCAGCGTGACGTCGACAACGACGTGATGAGCCCGGGTGTGGGTGGCCGGGGACC
>JACQEF010000168.1 GCA_016200745.1 Chloroflexota bacterium
CGGGGTCGGGGTCGGCGTGGGGGTCGGCGTGGGGGTCGGCGTGGGCGTCGGCGTGGGGGTCGGCGTGGGCGTCGGCGTGGGGGTCGGCGTGGGGGTCGGCGTCGGACTCGGGCTGGGCGTCGGGCTCGGGCTGGGCGTCGGGCTCGGACTCGGACACGGCGCTAGAGCCGTGATCGTCTTCGAGGTCTGGAATTCCTGCTGACCACTCGGGTAGTAAATGCGCAATGTGACGGTTCCGGCGAAGGGCTGTGGGCCGGAGACAGTCCAAATCTGACCGTAGGAAGGGTTGTAGTGCCCGTTCGTGATCCCTGTTGTACCAGGGATCGTGGTGTCGACGTAGACCGAGCGGTCACTCGAAACGTTGTGTGAAAGGAAAACGGTCACCGATCCGCCACGGCAATCGCTCGACGTCGTGATGTTCCCGCTGTTGCCAAGCACGGCGCCCGGGCTTGCGAAAAGCGCTGCGGCCGTCATCGATGCAACGATGAGCCAGCCAAATCGTCGGAAGACGGAAGCGCGCGCACGCGTGCTCGTCAAAGGTCTCGTCATAGGAAGCCCCATCTTTGCGGTATTCGGCGGCAACAAGGCCGCGATGAATCAGCGCCTCTCCGGAACTCCCGTTAGTGGGCGGCATCACCGCATCCCTTCCGGTCGGCACCCCGAATTGTCATGTGCCCGGTACTACCGTGTCTAGTACCTTCGGGGGTTGGGTTCAGTGCGGTTTGTGCCGGTCCCATCCATTTGCGACCCGGAATTCGGTGCAGGAACGCAACGTGCACCCGGTCACAGCCGGGACTAACGACCTGCACGCCAGACTTCTACCTTTGCGACACCGTGAATCGCGGCTCGAGAGTGGGACCAACGTACCGTGGATGCCACATGACCGGCTGATATCATCGGTTCGCGCCACGCAGGCCTTGAATGACCGAACCGCGCGGCGCAGCACACCGGGGGCTCGAATAGTGCGACGCGCCTTGCGCGGTCGATCGCTTGCTTCTGCGACCTTGGTCGCCGCCGTGGTCACCTCTGCCTGCGCTTCCGGCGCATCTACGGTGGTCACGCCTGCCCAGATGCCCGCTGGCGTCCCGGCGCCCGTCAACTCGTCCAGTGCCGCGGGCCGCGCGGGCTACGACGGGGGGGCGGAAGTGCACGCCTTCAGCGTCCAGCTGTCCCCCACCGAGGCATCCAGGACCTACGCGGAAACCCTGGTCGCGGCCGGCTTCGTGGCCGTCGGGACCGAGGGGACCTGGCATTTCTTCCGAGGTGCCAGCGCCCTCATCGCGTACGAGGTCGGGAAGACCGGTCCACCGACCGATCTCGTGGTTCGGGTCATGGCCCGGGACGCCCCGGTTCCGCAGGACGCCGAGGTGGTCGCCGGCGAGCCGGGCGGAAGCGACCCCGCGACGGCAGCCGGACCAAGCCACGGCGCCAATGGCAACGGCCAGGGCGAGGGAACCGGGCATGCCGCCAAGACCGCGGTCCCGCAACCCGATCCCCCCCACGGAAACCCCAAGGCCGGCGCCGGCGCCGGCAATGGCAATGGGAACGCCGGTGGCGACGGCAATGGCAAACCCACCGCTACCCCGGGCAAGGGCAACGGGAACGGGAACGGCAACGCAAATGGGAATGGAAACGGCAATGGGAAACCTGCCTCGACACCGACCCCAACGCCGACCCCGGTAGCCCCGACCCCCGCGCCAAGTCCAACCGCCGACAACGGCAACGGCGGCAATGGGAATGGCAACGGCGGCGGCAATGGGAACGGCGGCGGCAATGGCAACGGCGGCGGCAATGGCAACGGCGGCGGGAACGGCAACGGCAACGGCAATGGCGGCGGCAACAGCAGCCCGAACCCGGGCGGCCATGGAAACTGAGGCCGCCCAACCTTCGGCCGAGAATCGGGCGCTGGCGACACCGCACCGAAACGAGCGGATCCTTCTCGTCGACGACGACGAGGTCCTGCTTGCCATGCTTTCGGGCCGTCTCGAGCGGGACGGGTACACGGTCCAGATGGCCGCGTCCGGCCCGCAGGCCCTGGCCCACATCGAGGACGGCTGGCCGGACCTCGTGATCCTCGACCTGATGATGCCGGGCATGGATGGAGAGGAACTTGCCGCTCGGGTCAAGCGCACGGTCGACCTCCCGATCATCGTGCTGTCGGCGGTGGCGGACGCCTCCAGCAAGGTGAACCTGATCGAGCGATACGCCGACGACTACGTCACGAAGCCGTTCGAGTACCTCGAGCTGCTGGCGCGCGTCAGACGGGTCCGGCACCGGGTCGGTGACCGGTTGCCGAGCCGGGAGGTTCGCCTCGGGCCGGATCTCACGCTGATCCTGGATCGGCGGGAGTGCTGGGTCGCCGGGATGCGCGTGGGACTGAGCCCGACCGAGGCACGCGTGCTCACTGCGCTGGTCGCCAGTCTCGGCGAGCCCGTCAGTACGTCAAGCCTCGCGGCCCGAGGCTGGAGCGACGTCGACGGCGTGGACCCCGCCCACGTCTGGGTGACGGTCCGCAGGCTGCGACAGAAGATCGAGCAGGACGCGGACCACCCGCGGTACCTGCTCACGGAGCGCGGAGTAGGCTACCGGCTCGTCGCGGTGCCCTGATGAGCGCGCCCGGATCAGGCGCCCCACGTCGTCCCAGGCTCTCGTACCGGCGCCAGCAGATGGCCTCGCTGCTGCTGCTGGCGATCCTGCCGGTCGCGTTCTTCGCGGTCGTGGCCCTGCAGCGCATCGGTGACGTCGCCACCGCGGACGGCGATGCCCGGGCCAGCGGTGCGGCGACCGCGGTGCGCGCGATCCTCACCCGTGACAGCGACGATCTGCAATCACTGGTGACCAGCTACGTGACCTGGGATCGCCTGCGGACCGACACGGCCGCCCTGGACACGGTCGACATCGCCGGCACGGTGATCGACTTCCAGGTCGCCCGCGGCACGGTGGACGCCGCGCTGCTCGAGGTCGGCGATACGACGCTGGCGGGCGGCGACGCGACGATCGCCGCCGAGCTCGAAACGTACCTCGCCAATGACGCCGGCGGCCCAACGTCCGCGGCACTTGGGGGAGACCCTGGTCCAGTCTTCGCCGCCTTCCGGGGTGGCATCTACGAGCTCGCGATCGGAACGATCGACCTGACGGGTCTGAACGGTCCGGGCGTGCTGGCTGCGTCGAGCCGACCGGCCCTGCTCGCGTTCGCTGTCCGGCTGGATTCGGCCTTCGTGGTTCGCGCGCGTCAATTGACCGGCTTCGATGTGGCGGTCTACGACCTGTCCGGGAACCTCATGGTCGCCAGCAACGCGCAACTTGCGACGCGGGCGGGACGGCCGAACGTCACCGGCCTGCCTGCGGACGGCGACCACGTTGGACGTCCGGAGCCGGGCATTGTCGCGGCCGGGTTCAGCGTCGCGGGGATCGACGGGACGACCGTCGGCGCCGTGCTGGCCATGACGGACCTGCGCCTGCTCGGCGCCATCGGCACAGACCTCGTGCCGTTTCTGGCCGTGACCCTGGCGCTCACGTTGATCCTCGCGCTGCTGCTCTCGGTCGTGCTGTCCCGCCAGCTGCGGATCCGGCTGGGTGCCGTGCGCGCCGGGATCGCCGCCGTCGCTCGGGGCGACCTGACGACCCGGCTACCCGAAGGCGACCGCGACGAGATCGAGCGTCTCGCGGGCTCCCACAACCGGCTGGCGGCGATGCTGGAACGGCGCGATCGGATGATCTGGGGCTCGTCCGAGGCGATCGAGCAGCTCCACCCGGAGCGCGGGGCCGACCGCCTCGCCGCCGATGGGGTCGAGGCAGCGCGGCGGATCTTCGGCCTGGAGGCCGCCTGGCTCCGGACCGTGGACGGGGCGGTCGTGGCGGCCTCGCCGCCGGTCGCCATCCCGACCCCCGAACCGAACATCCTCGCATCGCTCCTTCCGGGATCCGCCAACCTCCGGCTCGAGGGCCGGGCGGCGGACCCGGCGAGCTGGTCGGCGTCGGACCGAATGCTGTTCGACCTGTTCGTGCGCGACCTGGGGGTCGTGATCCGCGACGCCGGCCTGTACGCCGGGGCCGCCCGGCGGGCGGACCGTCTCGGGCGGATCAACCGGCTGCAGCAGGACTTCCTCCAGGCCATCGGACACAACCTGCGCTCGCCGCTCACCCGGATCCTCATGGCGTCCGACGATCTGCGCACCTACCCGGAGACCGCGTCCTCGACCCGGGCCAGGGCCGAATCGATCCACGCCGACGCCGCCCGCCTGAGCCGGATCGTCGGGCAGCTGCTGACGCTGTCGCGCCTCGATGCCGGTGCCTATGAGCCGGCCGCGGAGCTCCTCGAGCTGGCGCCCCTGGCCCGGAGGTCGTGGGACGCGCTGGCGAGCGATCGCCCGTTCAGCATCGTGGACCACTCGTCCGGTGCGTTCGCGGTCGGCGATCGGGCCGCGGTCGAGCAGGTGCTCTGGATCCTGCTCGACAACGCCGTGACGTACGCGCCCAACGGCCCGGTCCGCGTGACGATCGAGACGCGCGAGGCCGCTCGGGACGGGAGCAAGGCCACCGGTACGGAGCTTGTCCTGCGCGTCGCGGACCAGGGTCCCGGTGTACCGGCCGCCGAACGGACCCGGATCTTCGGCCGTTTCCAGCGGGGCTCGACCGCCGAGGGCCGGGAAGTCACCGGCCTGGGGCTCGACGTCGCGCGCGGATTGCTGAGCGCGATGGGCGGTCGCCTGTGGCTCGAAACGACCGATCGGCCCGGTGCGACGTTCGCGTTCGCCCTTCCGGCGGAGCCAATCAGCGGACCGGCCTGATCCCTGGAAGCCGCCCCGTTTGCGGGGCGTGCGCGCAACGCCACGAACGACCTTGCAGTCCTCCTAACCGACCATCGCCGGTCATCGGCAAGGTCGCAGTCCTACGTTCCTGGTCCGGGCAACCTCGCCCGGAGAGGGGTTCCAGGAGGTGGGCGTGCGTCGAGTGCGCGGACGGTGTCGGCGGTCGGGTATCCCGTTGCTCGAACGCCGCCACCGCCCGCGCACTGGCCGCGGGCAGGCGCTCGTCGAGTTCGCCTTGATCTTCCCCCTCTTCATCGTGCTGCTGCTCGCGATCATCGAGTTCATGTTCCTGTTCAACGCGCAATTGTCCCTGAACTACGCGACGCGCGACGCGACCCTCATCGCGGCGGAGGCGGGGAACAACGAGAACGCCGATTGCCAGATCCTTCGGCAGATCGACAACGACCTGAACGCCCCGACAGACGAGTCCCGCGTCCTCACCGTGCACATCTTCAGTGCGACGGAGACGGGCGACCAGCTCAGCACCCCGAAGGAGCAAACCTACACCCGGGGAGGAACGACGACGTGCGGGAGTCTCGTCGTTCCGTACACGCTCGGTACGAACGACTATCCGTACAACGTCCGCTGCAACGACCTCGATCGTACGACCTGCGCCTCAGGGTTCACGGGCCCAGACAACACGGGCGTCGACATCATCGGCGTGCAGCTGGACTACGGCTACCGGTTCGTGACCCCCCTGAGCGGCGCCTTCGCGTTACTTGGCGGCGTACCGCTCTGGGGCGGCGCCGGCATATCCATGAACGTTGCTAACGCGATGCGCATGGAGCCGATCCTGTGACCCGGCCGAGCAGCTATCGGCGTGGTCAGGGGCTCGTCGAATTCGCACTCATCGTCCCCCTCTTCCTCTTGCTCCTGTTCACGATGTTGGACTTCGGGTTCGCCCTGTACACCAACCTCACGCTCGAGTACGCATCGCGCGAGGGCGCCCGGGTCGGGTCGGCATTGGCCTCGGGGAATGCATCGCTGCCCTGTGGAGAGGTCGACGATCACGTGATCGCCGCGGTACAGCGCGTCCTCCAGTCGGCGGGCTTCAACGTTCCACTCGACAACGGCGGCGACCCGTCGAAGACCGGTGTGAACTGGATCCGCATCTACAAGGCCACGGGAACCATTCAACCGTACACGGACGGGGGCGGATACGACGTCGCGGGCAACTACAACCAGTGGACCTACGCCGCGAGCGGCGGCAACACGGTGGACGGCAGCCAACTCCAGTTCGTCGGGCCGGTGACTCCCTCGTGGAGCGCCTGCTCGCGGACGAACGGCGCCAACCCGGACAAGATCGGCGTCGCCATCAACTACACCTATTCCTGGCAGACGCCGATCGCGAGCGTGCTCCGTCTGGTCGTCCCGGGTGGCTCGTTCTTCAGCAGGCTCACGTTCCTCGACAAGACCGTGATGAACCTCAACCCGACCTTCCCTTAGGAGGCCATCGTGGATCCCCTCTCGATGCGGAACGGTCAAGCCGCAACCACGGTAGAGCATCGTCCCTCGCGCACCCGTCAACGCGGGCAGGGCCTCATCATCTTCGCCGCGGCCGTCGTCTTCCTGATTGGCCTCCTCGCAATTGTCGTGGACGTCACCTGGTACTGGGCGCGGACGCTCCAGGTCCAGAAGGCCGCGGATGCCGCGGCGCTCGCCGGCGCAGTCTGGCTGCCCGAGCAGCCGACCACGGCCACCTCGGTCGCGCTGGCGTCCGCGAAGCAGAATGGATACGTCCCGGGCGGCGGCGTCACGGTGACGGCGGTCCAGGATTCACTGACTCCTGGCGGCACGAACCCGAACCAGCTCGACACGACCGTGTCGGCGCCGGTCCCCACGTTCTTCATGCACCTGTTCGGGATCAACACCCTCCAGGCGACGCGGACCGCCAAGGCCGAGTACGTCCTGCCGGTCCCGATGGGCAGTCCGCTCAACTACTTCGGCGCGTTCGGCGCGCTGCGCGGCACGATCCACGTCGATTCCGGGTTCTGGTTTGCGACCGCGACGATGCCGCCGACCGGAACCTGGACCAACGTGAACAACGCCCTGCTGGACGCCGACACCACAAACACCGAGTACGCCGAAACCTCGAATGAGAACCCCCAGGGCTTCGGCAACTTCAACATTCCGCTTCGCGGAACGTCCCAATCGTTTGTCGCCAAGGGTGGGATCGAAGTCAAGGTCGTCGGGCATGCCAGCGTGGCCGCCGGCTGCAAGGTCCAGGTCGATATCTCCCGAGATGGCGGCGTCACGTGGCGTGGCGGTACCATATCGCCGTACTCGATTGGGCAGAGCGCGTCGCCTGGGCTCTCGCAGACCCTTGGCGCCGGTCCCGACGACACGACCCTCATCTTCGGCGGCGAGCAGTCCAGCAGCGCCACGGACACTGGGGACTGGTTCGGTTGGTCGAACTGGACATCCGCCCAGTTCTCGAACGCCAACTTCCGTGTCCGGGTCCAGCCACTCGGCAGTCCCTGCATCGACTCGATCGACTCCGTTTCGGTGAAGGTCACCTACGACGCGGTGAACCCGCCAGTGGTTGGCCCGAGCGGCGAGTCCCTCGCCCAGCAGGGCGTGTGGGCCACGGCTCTGTCGCAGGGCGCCGATATCGTCAACGGGGACATCTATGGACCCCAGGACAATGGTTCCGTGGCGAATTCGGAGTACCACTTCCCCGCCTCCTACTACGACTACGCCGTCGAGATGCAACCCGGAACGTCGGATGGTTCCGTCGCCATCTTCGACCCCGTCTTTTGCGCAACCAGCGGGAATGGAGACCAGGGGATGGGCGATCGCTGGTTCACGACTGGCAGCCGCGGAATGAGCACGTTCTACGACTTGTACGACACGAACAACACCCCCTACGACCTGAGTGACGACATCTGGATCGCCGGGAATACCGGGCCGGCGGGGTCGACCAACCCGCTCTACGACCTGTTCAGGAGAATCAACGGCACCGACCCGAGTCAGGGAGGGCCGACGGTCACCGGCGGACGCATCAGCTGCGAGCTAGGGGCGACGACCGACCCGACGAACGGTGCCTATTGGCACAACCGCTGGTGGACGCTTGCGACTGGCCTTCCGGGTCCGACCGGCCTGACGCCGAAGGTCTACCGGATCCGGGAGACGACCACGGACCCCGCTGCCTCCAGCGATCAGGGGTCCGTGGACGCCCAGAACAGCTTCTCGATCTTCGCTGACGTGGCGGGCCATACATGCCCGGACACGCCGATCGACCCCGCCTGCCCGCGCGTGTACGGACTTGGGACGATGGAGGCCTTCACGCCTCTGAACGAATCGACTGCGGCCGATCTGTATCTCTCACAGATCGGGCCGGCGTACGCCGGAAAGACGATCAAGGTCTCGCTCTGGGATCCGGGCGACACCGGCGTTCTGACTGCCGACCTCTCCTTCCTGATGCCTACGAGCACCGGGTACCAGACCGCAGGCTTCTCGTGGACCGCCACCAAGTTCTCGCGGAGTGGCTCCGCTTCCAACTGCAACGGCAACTCAGCCGGTACGGTGACATCGGTCAGGACCAACCAAAGCGGCACATCGAGGTTCAACGGCTGCTGGATCGTGATCAACATCCCGATCCCGCCCACGTACGACGCTCCGACGCCTCCAGGCGAGACCGGAGCCGGCTGGTGGAAGATCCGCTACACGATGGGATCGTCAAGCAGTCCAGGCACCCAGTCGGCGTTCGATCTGACGACGTGGAAGACGCAGCTGATCGGCAACCCGGTCCACCTGGTGGTGCCGTGACCCACTCCCCGCCGCAGCCCGCGCGAATCCTCCTGATCGACGACGACCCGGACGTCGTTGTCGTGCTGGCCGCTCAGCTCCGGGCAGACGGCATGGAGGTCACCACGGCCGGTGACGGGCTCGAGGCGCTTCGCCAGCTCGAGGACGGCTGGCCCGACCTGATCGTCATGGACGTGTTCGCCCCGGGCCTCGACGGATGGACGCTCGCCCGGCTGGTCAAGGAGCGGGCCGACCTGCCGATCATCGTTCTGTCCGCGGTCGCCTCGAACGACAGCAAGGCCGACGTCCTCGAGGAGGTCGGCGAGGACTACGTCGTCAAGCCCTACCACTACCCGGAGCTTCGTGCCCGGATCAGCCGGGTCCTCCAGCGCGTGGGAGATCGATCCTCGCACGGGGTCGTGCGCCTCGGCCCCGACCTGACGCTCGAGCTCCACCGGCGCCGGGCGACCGTCGCCGGGCAGCCGGTCAACCTGTCGCCGTTCGAATCCCGCCTGCTGTACGTGCTCGTCGGGAGCCTCGGGACCATCGTGCCCACCGATGTCCTGGTCGCCCGCGGCTGGGGGGATGCCGCAGCGTCGGACGCGTCCTACGTCTGGGCGACGATGCGGCGGCTCCGCCAGAAGCTCGAGCGCGACCCGGATCACCCCGTCCACCTCGAGACCGTGCGCGGCGCAGGCTACCGACTGAACCGACTGCCCGAGACGCCGGCGTCGGAGGCCGCGACAGGCCCGACGCGGGCGGGGGACGGAGCCGGATGATCGAACCCGGGGTGCTCGCGACGCTCGACGGCGCGGTTGACGATCATGCCGTCGTCGACGGTGACGCAGCCACCTACCTCGAAGAGCTGGTCGTCGACGAGATCGCCCGCCCGCAGCGACAGTCCGTCGAACCGGGGATCACGATCGAGCTCGTCGGCCCGCACCTGCGGCTGTCAGGCACGGTGCTGCTCGGGCACCATCGGCGCCTCTCGGACTTCGTGAACAACCACGAGGGGCTGATGAAGCTCCTCGACGCCCGCGTGCTGCGACGCAACGGCGATCCGACCCGCGTGACCGCCGGCAGCATCTGGGTGAGTCCCGACGAGGTGACGCTGGTCGGCCAGGAGTTCGACACCGAGAGCCGCGTGGACCCCATGACCGTCATCCCCAAGCGCGTCTCGCAGCTGCTGGCGGTCACGGCCGGGCACACCCTGACCGGGGAGGTGCACCTGAACCCGGAGGCGGTCCTCGCGGCCTTCATTCGCGCTCGTGAACCGGCGCCACATCGTCGCGACGACCGAGCTCCAGCCCGGGATGGTGCGCGGCCGGGGGGTCCTGTAGCGTCATGAAGCCGGCGATCGGTCGCGGGCGGCGGCGATGAACCTCCTGCGCCGCCTCCTGGGATCGCCCGACGGCGAAGACGACCTGGCCACTGCCCGCTCCGTCGCAGACGGGCATCCGCTCTCGGAAGCCGTCCGGCTGGCGCCGGAGCCGCCGCCGGCCGCACTGCCCTGCCCATCGTGCGCCGTGTTGCTCAGCCCGCCGCCGGTCGGCGATCGACGGTGCCCGCGCTGCCGGCAGCCGATCATCGTGCGCCGCCTTGAGGGTCGAACCGTGCTGCTCAACGAGGCGGCGGTCGAGGTCTTCAAGGCCGAGCGCCGGCGGGCCGCCGAGGAGCGCGTGCAGTCCGCGGCGCGCCAGCGCTGGCTCCGGCTCGCTCACAAGGTCAACGCGTCGCCGAACCGCTGCGCGAAGCTCGCCGCCGCACCGGTTTCGAGCGACGCAGTCGCAGCTTCGCGGGCGCTCTATCTCGCTGCGGTCGAGCGAGCCGTCAAGGCGGCCCGCCACGACGGCCGCTGGGGTGACATCGGCCGGATCCGGCGCGAGCAGGCCAGGGCTCTCTACGAGGAGGCCGGCGCCCCCGTCTCGCCGCCCGACGACATCGCCGGGTTGCACCGTGACGGCATGGTCGCCGTGCTCCGATCGCTCCAGCCGCTCGCCAGGGAGGTCGAGCTCGTGAGCGCGAAATGCTGTCCGACCTGCAGGAACGAGGACGGGCAGACGTTCAGGATCGCGGACGAGGTCCGGTTGCACCGGCTGCCGCATGCCGGATGCCCGCTGGGTCTGTGCGGCTGCGACTGGTGGCCGGCGATGGCCGAACCGAAACGAGCTCGCGCCAGGCGACGCGCGAGGATCTCGCGCGTCGCCGGGAGCTCCTCGGCGGATGCCGGCCCCGACAGCTGGGCGGCGGCCTCCTGACGATCCCGCGGCGGGCGCACCTGATGCGCGCCGCGTCGTCGGCCTGCCGCGAATCCGCGGTCCGCCTACCCTGACGGCATGCGCCTTCCGGTTGCCCTGGTCCAGCTCGACGCCACCGGCGACGTCGACCGCAACATCGCTGCGGCCGTCAGCCTCGCCGACGAGGCCGCGGCCGGTGGCGCCCGGCTCGTGGCTCTGCCGGAGTACCTCCAGTACCGGGGCGCCGACGACGGCTTCCGCGCCTCCGCCCGGCCGATCCCCGGCCCGCACACCGAGCCATTTGCCGAGGTCGCGAGGCGTCGCGGCGCCTGGATCCTCGCCGGCAGCACGGCCGAGCTCTCGAACGATCCGGGCCGGCCGTTCAACAGCTCCGCGCTGATCGCCCCGGACGGCTCGGTCGCCGCGGTCTACCGTAAGCTCCATCTCTTCGACGTGTCGGTCGACGACGGACCCAGCGACACCGAGTCGGCACGGGTGACGGCGGGCGATCGCATGGTCACCGCCGAGGTCGAGGGCGTGACGCTGGGATTGACGATCTGCTATGACCTGCGCTTCCCCGAGCTGTACCGGTCCCTGGCGGTCGCGGGAGCCCAGATCCTGGCCGTGCCGTCCAACTTCACCGAGCGGACTGGCCGCGACCACTGGGAGGTGCTGCTGCGCGCCCGGGCGATCGAGAACGGCGCCTACGTCCTCGCGCCCGCCCAGATCGGCGGGCCGCCGGGGCAGCCCGCCCACGGCCATTCGATGGTCGTCGACCCGTGGGGCACGGTCGTCGCCGAGGCGCCCAATGCGGTGGGAATCATCCGGGCGGACATCGAGACGGACCGCGTCGCCGCGGTCCGTCGCCAGATCCCCGTGCTGGCCAACCGGCGGCCAGGGCTGTATCCCTTGACTAGTTGACGAGTCGCACGCTGTACGCGCCGAAGTTCGCCGCCGTCCCACCGTTTGCGACGACCTGAAGATCCTTGGGGTTCACTGGGCCCTGAAAGTAGCCGCTGATCTGCTTCGTGCTGCCGCCCACCGACCCGGTGATGTGGAAGTAGGCCCAGCCGACCATGGCGCCAGAGTCGTCGACGATCGCAACCGGGTAGTCCTCCCCAACGTACTTGGCAAGGTCGCTGAACAGCGACGTGTGGGCGCCTGCGTTGAGCGGGCCGATCAACTCGTTCACGGTGACCACGATCGTGCTCGTGACCTGTCCGTTGATCAGGTCGTCGACGAGATTGGAATTGGCGTTGCACGGGTTGCCGTTCGCCGCGCAGAACACGGTCCAGTTGAACGTCAGATCGGTCTGCGGAACATCCTGGTTGCCTTGACCGGGTTCGTCGTAGTCCTTTTCGGCAGATGGCCCCCAGCCGTACTTGCCGACAGCCTTCTTGTTGAAGATGATCGGCATTGCGCCGGCGGCGCCATTCGGCGCACCGCTGGTCAGGGCCGTGGCCGTGGTGGACACCGTCCATGTCGGCATGCCCACGATGCCGCTGAAGTAGTTCCGGTGCGGGCCGCTGACGCTCGCCATGACGGTCGTGCTCGGGTCGGAATCCTGACAGCTCCCGGTCGGGTACGTGATCGAGACGGTGACGCCGCCCGACCCGTTCGTGTAGCCGTTCGCGGCCGCATTTGCCAGTCCCGCGGCCGTGGCGGACGCCGTCGACTTGGTGTTGACGCATGAATACGCTGCGGCCATGGTCGCCGAGTCGGCAACGTTCTGCATGTCGCGACGGGCAGCAAACGCGCTGCCGCCATCGATGACCAGTCCGACCAACGCGGTCATGACGACGAGGATCAGGGCGAAGATCACGAGCATCTGGCCGTCTTCACTCGGCCCTTTCGGAGAATGATTCACGGCACGGCTCCCTTTCACGGCAGCTGGATGTGGCTGACCGAGGCCAGCGTGAATGGGCCCGCGAGGCTCAGCAGGGGGGTCACGACCCGGAATGGCACCGAGACCGTTACACGGACGAAGTCGCCCGAGCGACAGGCGGTGTTGCTGAGGTTCTGGTCGCGGATGTCGACACACTGGTACACGATGGACGCCGTCGGGTCGGCGAGACCGGGGACAAGGCTCTTCTGCGTGTTGACCACCGCGGTCGTCTCCGTGCTGTTCCCGAGCGTGCATGAACCCGAGTTGCAGGGATGGACACTGGTCACCCGGGCAATTTCCCGTGCCGCCTGCGACACACCGTTGTTGACGTAGATGCCGCGGCCCAGGTCGATGATCCCCATCAAGATGAACAGGAATGGAATGAGGACGATCGAGAACTCGACGAGAGCCTGACCCCGCTTCGAGCTGCCCGAGCGATGTCGGCGGATCATGGCTTCACCTTCACTGTCACCGCGCCGCTCGTGTTGGACCCGGTGCCGTTGGCCACCGTGAGCGTCACCAGGTAGGTCGTCGTCTTGCCGCTGGCCGGGCGTCCGTAGATGTGTGGTGACGGGGACTGGCCGCTCGATGTCGTGCCATCACCCCAGTCCCAGATCCACGTGTTGATCGCGCAGCCGGTGCCGGGCGACGTCGAGGTGTCAGTGACCGTCAGCGTCACTGGCGACTGGTCGCTTGCCGGTGACGTGGAGTGCGTGAAGCCGGCACTCGGAAGCCCGCAGCCGGGGATGGGCGTCGGTGTCGGGGTCGGGGTCGGGGTCGGGGTCGGCATCGGCGTCGGCATCGGC
Organism: Chloroflexota bacterium; assembly: GCA_016200745.1. Taxonomy (GTDB): domain Bacteria; phylum Chloroflexota; class Limnocylindria; order Limnocylindrales; family CSP1-4; genus SPCO01. The sequence goes on from JACQEF010000168.1 coordinate 13,487, forward strand.
GTCGGGGCGGTGGGGGTCGGCAGGACTTCAAGCTGCGCCGTCGACGTGGATTTGAACGTGATGTCCTGCCCGCCGAAGAACGAGGAAAGCAGCGGCGTCAGCAGACGGAAGTGGCCGGTCACGGTGACGCTGGCCGTATTCCCAAGCGCAACGGCGCAGCCTGCTGGATTGCAGGTCAGGGCGACGTCGGCCGGAGACACCGTTACTGCCGAGCCCTTCGACTCGAGCAGGGTTCGGCACATGACCGCGTTCGATGTCTTCGTGGCGTCCGTGCAGTCCTGGCCGGCAACGAAGGCGGTTGGTGTCTGCGCGGCCTGGAATGCGCCCTCTCGAGCAGCGTTCGCCACGGTCACCTGGGCGTAGGCGATTCGCCCGAGGTCGAGGGCCGTCGCAAAGAAGGTGAGCATGAGCGGCAGGATCAGCGCGAACTCGACGAGGCCCTGTCCAGATCGATGTCGGCGCCGGAAGCGCGGGCGCGGGGCGAGACGTGGCATGAATGTCCCTGTTGGATGGCGAGCGATGAACTACGCCATGCTTTCCCCGGCGCCTTACACCTTCCCTTACAGCGGTGCGCGCGTGCATAGCCCAGATGGGTCAACGAGATGACCCGATGGTCAGCAGCACGCTTGGTTCGAGTCGCGCGCCCCGCCTGAAACGCGCCACCGGCTCGCGGCGCCACCGGCTCGCGGCGCCACGGACAGGGTCGCCCGCTACTTGATGAGCTGGATTCTCAGCGGCGTGCCCGGCCCGCCCTGTCCGGGATTCGATGTCACGGTGCCCGGGCCCTGCGCCACGACCGTACCCCAGCCCTTGAGACAGCCAGTGCCTCCGTTTCCGCCCGGCACAGGTGATCCTGGCGCCGCGTTGCAGGCTGGGTTGTTGTTGCCCTGGACATAGGCACGATCCAGCGCGAATCCCAGGAAGTACACCACGTGGTAGTAGATGTTGTTGCCGCCGCCGGGATTGTTGCCCGCGCATACTCCCGGGTAGGTCGACGTATCGATGACGGTGTTGTTTGCCGGCGCGTTGCGGGCAGAGCAGATGGCGTCAAAGAACGGGATGTAGACGATCTGGTCGACCCCGTCCTCGTATGTCCCGACGGTAGCCGCGCTTCCTGCGTAGGCGTTCAAGGCGTTCTCGACTGCGTTGGTGTTTCCGGGCTGTGTCTGCAGCCATGTCGGGAACGAGATGGTGGCGCAGGGATTCGAGATCTGCTGGGCCAGGTTGGGAGCGCAGCCGAAGTCGAGGAATCCGAATGCCCCCTGCGCGGTACCGCATACCGCGAGGATCGACTCGTTTGCCGCCCCGTACGGCGCTTGGACCGGCCAGGGCCACGGAACCGTGCCGAACGCCGACGAGTTGTTACCCGTGCAGGTACCAGCGTTTGTCGCGAACGTCACCGGGAGCAGGGCACAGCCCTCGGGAGCCGAGCAGTTCGTCGGCGGCGCGTACCCGCCGACCGCTGTGGCCGTCGAGCTTGCAGTCAGGGTCGAGATCCCGATCGCTCGGGCGATCAGCGTTCCGAACGACTTGGAACCGTCGGCCCTGACGCCCGCAGCTCGACCCCCGACGCAGTTGGTCGCACAGCTTGGCACCGATCCGCTACCGACGATCGCCGCAGCACCGGTGGATGTCGTTGTGGCGCCAGCCGGCGTCAGGAGGTTGCCGAGGATGTCGGTGTAGTAGGCAGTGGAGTTGCCCGGGGTGCCCGGATCGAACGGCTGCAGGTTATGGCCGGCGGCTGACCGATTGGCTGCTCCCAGCACAGCATTGTCGAGCTGCGCCGACGTGAGTACCGAGCCCCCAGCCGCCGCCGCCATCACATTCCGAATGAGCATGGTGGCTCCGGCCTCAGCCGCTGCATCCGACCCGTTCTGCGTTGAACGCTGCTGCGCGTAGGCGTTGCCACCGTCGATGACCAGGCCGACCATGGCCATGATCGCGAATAGGCTCATGACGAAGATGACGAGGGTCTGGCCGACGTGGCCGTGACGCCGATTCATGGGAGTGTTCCTCCGCGGATCATGTCGTTGGACAGGAGGCGTTCAGGCAGGTGCTCTCCACCGGGACGGAGGAGGTCGCGCTGAGCGTGATCGGCCCGATGAAGGCTCCGATGATCGGCGTGATCGCTCGGAACTGGTAGGTCGCCTTCACGCTCTGCACGCAGTTGATGGCGGTGCAGCTCGACCCTCCAGTCGATGCGGTCACGTAGATGCCAACGGCTGCCGGATTGGCCGCGCAGATGGTCGGCAGTCCCAGCCCAACCGCGCGACCTGCGGCGACCGCACAGATGTCCGCTGGAGTCTGATTGACGATCGAGACTCGAGCGCCGTTCCGGGCCGCCTCTGAAACGGTGTTGTAGGCGACGATGGCCCGGCCGAAATCGAACAGGCCCATCAGGATCAGCAGAAGGACGGGAAAGACGAGCGCGAATTCCACCATCGCCTGCCCGCGACTCGGTGATCTCATGGGAGGTACGCTCCGGTCCGGATGGTGAACGTGGACGAGGCTGTCAGCGGGACGCTGCTGCCAACGACCAACGAGATGAACGGCGTGATCACTTTGAACGCGCAGGACACCGATACGGTCGCGGTATCCCCAAGGTTCGTCGTCGTGGTGTTGGCGTCCACCGACGTGTCGGCAAACACGGGGGCAGGGACGCCTCCGCTTACCGAACACGTCGAACCGAGCGCACCGAAGCCCTCACCGTTGACCAGCGTCGCGTAGGTGCTACCAGCTGCGAACGACGCGTGCGGGTTCGCCGCCGCGTAGTTGGCCGCAACCCGTGCCGAGTTGTTGAGGGTCACCCAGCTCGCGTAGAGCCGCCCGAAGTCGATCGCAATGAGAAGGATGAGCAAAATGACCGGGACCAGGAAGGCGAATTCGACGAGGCTCTGGCCGCGGATGCCACTGCTCCCGGCGCAACGCCGGTGCCGTTCGAGCGTCGCGTCACGCCTCGGGAAGGCCGAGAGGTAAGGCATGTTGACCCCCGCTGTCCCCGGCGGTCGCAGGAGTGTCGCCGTTGGACCTTGCACGGCACCTTTCGCCGCGCGTTGGGGGTGGCGGACGGGTGGCGGCACCAGTACCAAAAGGGGATGTCGTCGGACGCCACCCAGTCGGACGATCTGGGCATGAAGTCGATGTTCGTTGTCGCCCTATGGGTATTCGCCTTTTGGTACCTCGGATCAGCCGTCGCGCTGGGCTTGGGGACCTCAGACCTCCTCGGGCCGATCCTCGGCCTGGCCGCGGGTGCGCTTGTGGGGATTCATGGGCGCCGGGTCACGCGGGCGCGCGAGCAGGTCGGGATCTGACCCTCCGGGTTCGAGCGCCCGAGGCACAATTCCCAACCGGAGTTGCCGACGCGAATGTGTGATTCGCGTGTGCTCGCACACTTCATCCGACTCCACGCGAGGACCGCCAGGTGACGAGCTAGCGCACGAGCTGGACGGCCAGCGGAGCTCCGGCGAAACCTGGCGTGCTGGTGGTCGGCCCGAGGAAGAACGGCACTCGCCAAACGCCCTCGATGTCCTTGCCGCCGTCGCACGCGGTGATCTGGAAGCCGGTGAACCCGACGATGTGGTAGTAACCGTTGGAACCCTGGCCGCCGGCGTAATCCCAGACCGGCACGGTCACGACGATCGCGTTGTCGATGTAGTAACTGCAATCCGCACTCGCCTTGTTTCCAGGCAAGCTCCCGATCAAATCCTGGCTTCCAGGCTGCCCGACCTCGTCGCAGCACCCGTAGCTCTTGCCTGGCGGCCCGATTTCATCCTGCAAGAATGGCTTGTTGTTGGCACATCCCCCGACGTTGTCAGGCGGGTCCTGCCCGAGTCCATAGCCGCTGCATCCGAACTTGAGCCATCCGAAGCCGCCCGGTACGTTCAGGTTTCCCGGGGTGAGGTGTTGTGGATAGCACGGATCGCCGACGGTCGCACTGACGGGTCCGGCGCATGGCTGCCGGTTGTTGAAGAAGGCTTCCGCAATGCCTGCCGGGAACACGTTTCCCCCCGGCCCGCCAGCCTTGTAGCCACCCTTTGCCGTCGCGACCGCACTCGCGGTCCAGTCGTTGATTCCGATGACTCCGAGGAAGAAGGGCTGCCAGGTCCGTGTCGTGCCCAGTGTCACCCCTTCGACTCCCGTCGGGATCTTGCCGTTGGGCGCGAAGCCAACGAAGATCCCTGTGGGTTGCCCTTGGGCGTCCACATACTGCGGACCGTCGGGCGCCCCGAACGTCAGAGCCGCGCCCTTGTTCACGGCGATCGAACTCTGAATGGCGAGCTTGACGTTGGCGTCAGTGCCGTTGGTGGTGTCGCCGCCGATCTTCTCGGCGACCACGCGGGCGCCGGCCAGGGCGGCGAAATCGGCCGCATTCTGAGTGCCACGGCGTTGTGCGAGGGCATTCCCGCCATCGACGACAAGACCGACTGCCATGATGATCACCGTCACCACCATTGCGAAGATCACGATCATCTGACCGCGGGTGGTGTTCGCCGGCGCCTTGAGCCCGACCATGTCTGGGCCTCCTAGTTGATGGTCATGGTCGCGGAGCCGACGGTCGTCACCGGCCCAACGATCGAGCTGATCACCGGAGTGATGGGAGTGAAGCTGAGTAGCACGCGTACCGACACGAGATCACCAACGTCGTGGCTCGCGCAGGTGTAGGTCGTCCACGCACCCGTCGGTGGCGTCGTGCCATCACAACTGATGTACACCTTGCTGGCGGCGATCGATCCGAACGGAGACACCATTCGGTTGGCGGCAGCCACCACGTCGGTCTGCAGTGCGGCTGCGCTTGCCGGGCAGACGACGGTCCCACCCTGCTGCGTGCACTCCGTTCGCACGGCGCCCTGTCCGATCCAGCTGGCCTCGACCGATGCCAGCCGTGCGCCTTCCCGGGCGGCCTGCGAGATCACGCTGTTCATGTACACGAGACGGCCGACGTCGAGAAGCCCGAAGAGGAGCAGGAGAAAGAGCGGGAACACGAGCGCGAACTCGACCAGCGATTGACCCATTCGTCGATCGGGGCGCACTGATGGCTCTGGGCTGCGTGTCAAGGCTTCACCGTTTGGCTCGTGCTCGCCGAGCAGGACCCGTTGGTCACCGTGAGCGTCACCGTCTTGGAAGACGACGAGCCGTACGTGTGGGCCACGTTCTGTCCGGTTACCGTGGCGTTGTCGCCGAAGGCCCACGACCAGGTCAACGGTGCTGGCTGGCCCGTGTATGAGCCGAAGAAGTTGAACGACTTCCCGCTTTGGGTGAAGGTGAAGCCAGGCACCATCGCGCAGACAGGTGTCGGCGTTGGGCTTGGCGTGGGCGTCGGTGTCGGGCTTGGTGTCGGGCTCGGCGTGGGCGTCGGCGTTGGCGATACCCCAATTGTCACGGTCTGGGCGGGAGCGTCGAGCTGGCCGCCAGGGTTGCTGACGGTCAACCGGATCGTGTAGGTCCCAGGTGCGGCATACGAATAGGACGCCGTCTTGCCGACGATCGGGGGAAATGGATCAGGATTGGCCGGGTCCCCCATGGCCCAGTCGTAACTGGCGATCGCGCATTGGCCAGCGTCGGGCCGTGAGGCCGACGCGTCGACGGTGACGGTCAGCCCCGAAACGCTATAGACGAACGAGGCGGCGGTGGGTGGATCGCACGGCGATGGCGGCGACGACCCACCGTTTGCCGCAAGGCCCAGGACGGTGGCCGTCGTTGACGCATTCATAGGCAGGGTGCCGCCGAAGAAACCGCCAATGAATGGTGTCAGGAAGCTGAACGACTCGCGAACGTTGACGGTCACGGTGTTGCCGGTACCGCTACCGCCCTGCGCAGCCGTGCAGGCGATCGTGGTGCCCGCTGGATCGGCGCATGTCGCGGTGACGACGATGCTGTTCTCGCCGCCCTGTCCCTGGACGTTCGTATCGCGGAATGCAGCAGCCGTGATCGCGGCGGTGTCCTGGGGCGCGACGATGCCGGCTGCGGCCCCCTCCCGGGAGGCGTTGTTGATCTGGATGTACGAGAAGAAGAGCCGCCCGAAGTCGATGGCGATGACCAACAGGAACAGCATGATCGGAACGATCAGTGCGAACTCGACCAGCGCCTGACCATCGCGACCCGGGTGGCAAGACTGACGCTCAGTTCGACGGCGGCGACCGCGTGGCGGTCGCACGCGCACAGACGCGCGCAGGCCTGAATTCGAAGGCATCGTATGGGTCCCCGGCGGCTCGTGAGGCGGAATCGACCGTCTCGTCCAAGGCGGAGTTTATGCAACCCAACCTTGCAGCGAACCTTACATCGCTGCCCCAACGCACCACGACCCCGCCGAAGGTCCTGTCCGCTGACCCCGAAAGGTACGGCCCGTGGGTCAGCCCTCCTCGGCCGACTCCGCCGGCAGGTGCACGCTGAACGCCGCGCCCGTGCCGGCCACGGGTGGCTCCAGCAGGAGGTCGCCGCCCATCGCCCGGCACAGCTCCCGCGAGACGTACAGCCCGAGGCCGCTGCCCTCGTCGGGACTTCGCGCGACCCCGCGAACGAACCGCCCGAACAGACGCGCTCGGTCGTCCTCGGCAACGCCCGGGCCGCCGTCGGCGATCGTGAGCCGAAGCCGCGACGCGTCCTTGTCGACGGCGATCTCCACGGCGATCGCCGTTCGCTCGCCGTACCTGACGGCGTTGTCGAGCAGTGCCCAGAGGACCTGGTCGAGCTGATCGGCGTCGGCGACGGCGAGCCAGCCCGCGGCCTGATCGTCGAGCCGGAAGGGCACCTCGGTCGCACCGAGCGCTTCCCAGGCCTTGCGAACGCGGGTCGCCAGGGCGACGACCTCGGAGCGCGGGTGGAGTGCGCCGGACTCGAGCCGGGTCACCGTCAGGAGCTGGCGGACCATCCGCGACAGGCGCTCGGATTGCTCGGCGATGATGCCGAGCCGCTGGTCCGGGCGGTCGATCGCGAGCTGCTCGGCGTAGGCGCGGATGCTCGTGAGCGGGGTCTGGAGGTTGTGGCTGACGCCGCGCAGGAAGTCGTCCTTCGCGGCGTCCAGCTCGAGCAGCTGCGCGTTCTGCGCCTCGACCTGGCCGAACAGCTGGGCGTTCCGGATGGCCACGGCCACCTCGCTGGCGAACAGCTCGAACAGGTCCTGGTCGGCGCGCTCCCAGGTCCGCGTCGCGGGCACGCGCCCCACGAGCACGCCCATGACGTCGTCGCCGACGCGGAGCACCGCCCGCAACGGACGCGCCTCGCCGGGGACGACCTCCTCGGTCGGGATCTCGGCCGGGTCGACCAGGATCACCTCGGCATCGAGCATGGCGAACGCCGCCTGCGCGTCGTGCGCGGCCTTGCCGACCAGGAACTGCACGCCGTCGCGCGGCGACGCGCCCTCGATGGCGGTGAGGATCCTGCCGAGCTCGCGGTTCCGGCGCTCGAGGTCGTTGGCCAGGCGGTTGTGGCTGTCGGCGACCCGGGCCAGCTCGTCGTCGCCGGCCACGCGGATCGGGGTGGAAAGATCGCCGGCGGAGACGCGGTCCACGGCCGCGGCGATCGAGCGCAACGGCCGGGTCAGGTCGGCCGCGAGCAGGTAGGACACGAAGACGGCCAGCAACACGGCGATCGCGAGGGCGAACAGCAGCAGCCGCGCGAGGTTCGATTCGGCTCCCGAGCCGCCGACGACGGCGTCCATCGCCAGGACGAGCAGGCCGAAGGCGGTCATCGGCAGTACCGCCGAGAGGATCAGCGCGAGGGTCAGGCGGGTCCGGAAGCTGAGCCCCCGGGCGACGTCGTCGCCGTCTTCAGCCATCGATCGCCGCCGGGGCCGCCGGCGGCGGGCCGGATGCCGGGCCGGGTTCCGCGACCGTCGAGATCAGCCGATACCCCACACCGCGAACCGTCTGGAGATGGACGGGACGGTTCGGATCCCGCTCGACCTTCTGGCGGAGGCGCCGCATCGTGACCCAGACGTACGAGGGGTCGGCGTCCTCGGTCTCGGCCCAGCCTCGGGCGAGCAGCGTCTCGGTCATCACTGTCTGGCCGAGGTTGGCCGCCAGCGCGTAGAGGAGCCGCGACTCGGTCGGGGTCAGGGCGACGGCCTGCCCGGCGACGGTCGCCTCGCGTCGATGGAGGTCGAGCGTCAGGTCGGGCCCCAGGACCAGGCTCTGGCGCGGCACCTTGTCGCCGAGCCGTCGCAGCACGCGGTTGATCCGGGCGCGCAGCTCGGGGTAGTGATAGGGCTTGGTGACGTAGTCCTCGGCGACCTCCTCGAGCAGGTCGGCCTTGGAGTCGCCGGCGTCGATCGCAGACAGCACGATGATCGGGAGATCGGCGCGAGACTTGATCTCGCGCGCCAGCGACAGGCCGTCCATCCGCGGCATCATCATGTCGATGATCAGGAGATCCGGCCACGAGGTCTGCAGCCGGCGGAGCGCCTCGGTGCCGTCCCGGGCGGTCATCGTCTCGTAGCCGTCGGCGCGGAGCTGCTCGGCGAGGAGCACGAGCAGGTTCGGATCGTCGTCGACGATCAGGATGCGCGGCGCCTGCATCCCAGGCCCGCCCGGTCCGATCACGCCTGCGGGCCCGAAAGGACGGCCCAGGCGCCAGCAGGAAAGCCCGTGTCGAAGGTTGCGATCGCGTCCGCGCCGCGAGCTGACATGCTGGCCGCGATCAACGCGTCGCCGGGGGACCCGGTCGACCCTCTCCGCCAGGCCTCCAGTCCGAGGAGCACGTGCTCCTTGTCGAGCTCGGGGACCACGACGTTGCGTCGTGTGATCAACGCGATCAGGGCGGCGGCGATGTTCCCGCGTTCATAGCCATAGGCCGAGCGAAGGACGTGGGATGCCTCAAGCACGGCGATGATCGAGATGGCCCGTGGCTCGGGTGATTCGATGATCGCCATGGCCGCCGGCGTCCGGACTGGGTCGTCGGCAGTCAGATATCGGATGAGGACCGACGTGTCGACGTAGATCACGGCGATCGACGTCGTGGTCTTCGCCCCGTGGCGGCTCGGCTGTGGCGTTTGTCCGTCTCGAGCTCGAGGTAGGCACGCCATTCCTCGGCGATGCCTCGCCCGACGGCTTCATCGAGGTCCGCCAGCGCCTCCGGCCGGGACTCGGAGGTGCCGAGCATCCCCACCAATGAACGCGAATGCGGCTCGTGTGGTCGAACGAACTCGACCACGAGCCTGCCGTCTTCGACGCGCTGGATCGCGATGTCCTTCGGCTTGACCCCGAGGCGCTCCCGCAGGACACGCTCGATGGTGATCTGCCCGCGTTCGCCTACAGAGGTTCCTGTTGCATACCGCATGGCCGAAGTATGCATGGTGGCCGTTGGGCATGCAAGCCGTCAGGGCGCCTTCGGGTCGACGTACCGGCAGCGGCCGCGGATCGGACAGCGACTGCATTCCGGCCGCTGGGCGTGGCACAGCTTCCGGCCGTGCTGGATCAGGTTGACGTGCGCCTCGTACATCTCATCGGGCTGGAGCATGCCGAGGAACAGGTCGTGCGACTCGTCGGCGGAAACCCTTGGGCCGACCAGGCCGACGCGGTGCGCCACGCGGTCGACGTGCCGGTCGACCGGCATGAGCGGCAGGCCGAACGAGAACAGCAGCAGCACCGATGCGGTCTTCTTGCCGATCCCGTCGATGCGAGTCAGCCAGTCGCGCGCCTCCAGCGCAGAGAGGTCGCCCAGGAACTCCAGGGAGTAGTCGCCGCGTTCCTCACGAAGCTTGCGCAAGGTCGCCTGGATCCGCGGCGCCTTCTGGTTGGCCAGGCCGCCTGGACGGATCGTGTCGACCAGCTCGGGGAGCGGCGCCTGCTCGATCGCGGACCAGTGGGGCGCCGATCCATCCGGTAGCCCGAGCCCGCCCCATCCGGCGCCCGGGTTGTGCGCCTGGACCACGTCGTGTGACGGGTACTGACGGCGCAGGGCCTCGAACGCGACCTCGGCGTTGGTGTCGGCGCTGTTCTGGGTCAGGATCGTGAGGATGAGCTCGCTCGTCGGGTCCAGGCGACGTTGCCAGATTGGCCGGCCGTAGTACGCGCCCAGCTCGTCCAGCACATAGCGGACCAGCCCCGGCCGATGGCGATCGAGCGTCTTGGCCCAGGTACGGCCGGGGTTCGAGAACCGGCGCCTGCGCGGGCGCCTCTGCCCGGAACGGCCAGTCGAGCGAGGAGAAGTCGTCACCAGATCGTTTCGACGTCGTAGCGCGCGATCGCGGGATCGGCCGTGAGGATCGGCAGCCCTTCGACTTGGGCCTGCGCCACGAGCATGCGGTCGAACGGATCATGATGGATGGCGGGCAACATGCCGGCCCGGACTGCATGTGCCAACTCGATCGGCATCGAATCGAATGCATTTGCCGCCAACCGGCTCGGAAGGTACGCGTCGGCCGGTTCCGGAAGCGTCAGGCGCCCGCTTTGGGCCTTGATCGTCAATTCGTAGGCGCTGGCGGCGCTGAACAGGAGCTCATTGGCTCCATCCCCGAGGATCGCACGCGCCTCCGTTGACAGCCTTGGAATGTCGAGGAGCCACCAGAGGAACGCGTGCGTATCGAGGATCGCTCTCACTTGAGGAGATCGCGCATCGGGTCCTCGGGGTGCATGTAGTCCGGATCCAGCTCGGGAATCGGGTCATCAAAGTCCGCGTGGATGATGACCTTGCCCTTGTCCATTCCCGGTATGCGTCGCTTCGGCCGCTCTCGGATGGCGGAGAGGCGAGCGATCGGCTTTCCGGCTTTCGCGATGGTGATCTCCTCGCCGGCCTGGACGCGCTCCAGGAGCCGCGACAGGTGGGTCTTCGCCTCGTGGACATTGACCGGATCGCTCATCGGCCCAGAGTGGACTAAGTCCTGGACTAAGTCAACCACAATGAGGCCAGCCGGGCCATCCGCGCGCCGCATCGTTCGATCGGCGGCGTCCCGGCGGCGATCGCGGACTCGACCGACTGCGGTCGTTCGGTGACCGACACGGCAACGGCGCCCACTGCTGCCATCGCGTCGATACCTTCGGGTTCGACGCCGCCACCGACCGCCACGCACGGGACGCCCGCCGCGGCCGCCCGTCGCGCGACGCCGAACGCGGTCTTGCCGAACGCGGTCTGCGCGTCGATCCGGCCCTCTCCGGTGACGACGAGGTCGCTCTCGGCGAGCCGGGCGTCGAACCCGGTCGCCTCCATCAGGAGCTCGACGCCCGGCCGGAGCGCGAACGCGTGGAACCGGCCGGCGATCGCCAGCAAGGCGAACCCGACGCCCCCGGCCGCCCCGGCACCCGGGGTGTCGCGGACGCGGCGACCAGCGCCTGCCTCGAGGGCGTCGGCGTAGAGGGCGAGCCGTCGGTCGAGCTCGACGACGTCGGCTGCCGAGGCGCCCTTCTGCGGCCCGTACACCGCGGCGGCGCCGGTCGGCCCGAGCAGCGGGTTCGCCACGTCGCAGGCGACCGACAGGTCGATCCCGGCGAGGCGCGGATCGAGGACGGACAGGTCCGCCCTCGGCAGGTCGCGATCGGCGTCGGCGCCGAGCCCGGACAGGAGGCCCGCGCCGCCGTCGGTCGTCGCGCTGCCGCCGATCCCCAGGATGATCGAGGTCGCCCCGGCGTCGATCGCGATCCGGATCGCCTCCCCGGTTCCGACGGACGTCGCCCTCACGGCGTCGCGCTCACCGGGCGCCAGGCGCGACAGACCGGACGCCTCGGCCATCTCGACCACCGCCCGATCGCCGCTGACCGACCGCAGCCAGCGCGCCTGGATGGCCCGGCCGAGCGGGTCGCGCACCGCCGCCGTCCGCCACTCCCAGCCGCCGCCCGCGGCGATGGCCTCGAGCGTTCCCTCTCCGCCATCCGCCAGCGGGCAGAGGAGACAGGTGTCGTTCGGGCGCGCGCTGGCCCAGCCATCCGCCAGTGCCCGGGCGACCTGCACGGACGTCAGCGAGCCCTTGAACGAATCGGGTGCGAACAGGACGGTCCGCGGCGCGGTCGTCGAGCCGGGCGCTGACGCGGTCACCGCAGTCGCTTCCAGAAGAAGGTCGCCGGCCAGGGTCGCCCGTCGGGAAGAAGCGCGTAGTCCGGGACGATCCCGGTCTCCTGCCAGTCGAGCGAGCGATAGAGGGAATCGGCCGGCGAGCCGGTGACGGTGTCGAGGACCAGGAGCCAGCGTCCATCGGCCCGCGCCCGGTCTTCCGCGGCCAGCATCAGCGCCCGCGCGATCCCTCGCCGGCGAACGCTCGGATCCACGATCACCTTGCCGATCTCGGCCCGGTGCGGCGAGTTCTGGTTGAGTGACCGGGCGAGCAGCGTGCTGCCGACGATCCGGCCATCGCCCACGGCCACGAACGCGGTTGTCTGGCCACTCGCGATCGCGTCGATGCGTGTCCGCCACCAGGCGGCCGCAAGCTCGATCGTGACGTTGGCCGTGAAGTTGACGCTGGCGCCATGGGCAACGGCCCGGACGATGAGCCCCGCCAGCTCCGGGATGGCCCGTCGGTATCCGTCGACGTCGAGCTCGTGAACGTCGACGGTCGAGGTCGCCTCGGTCACCGCGCCTTGCGCCGTCGGGCGGCGACGCGAACGTCGGGGGCGCCCCCGTCGATGCCCGCGGACAGCCCGGCCAGCGCCGCGTCGCCGAGCAGGGACCGACGTCGCTCGACGTACTCCGGGATGCGGATCATCGGCGGGCGCTCCTGGTCGGCGAGCTCGATCACCTCGAGCGACAGGCGCCCCTTGCCCGACCGGGGCAGCTTCATGGTCGAGCCCATCTCCGCGAAGAGTCTCGCCTTCCGCCGCTCCTCCAGCCGTCGCATCACGGCCTGGATGATCACGAACGACATCCGCGACAGGCCCTCGAGCTCCTGGTTGCGGTGGACCCGGCGCTCGAGGTCGACCTGGCCGAGCGCCTCGATCCCAAGCCGTTCGGTGACGTCGATGAGGTGGCCGATCTCGACCGCGTAGCCGGTGAAGAAGGGGATCGATTCGAGCAGCGTCCG
>JACQEF010000169.1 GCA_016200745.1 Chloroflexota bacterium
ACCGTCCGGACGCGACGATCCGGGCGGCGCAGTTTGCCGAGCCGGTCGCCGCCGGCGATGTCGCGATGCGACTCCTGCACGGCACCCCGGCGATTGACGGGCTGTTCGTGGTGTGGGACGTGCCGACGATGCACGTGGTCCGGGCGCTCCGCGGCGCCCGGATGACCGTCCCCATCACCACCATCGACCTCGGGAACGACGTCGCAATCGAACTGGGGCTCGGCGGCCTGGTCAAGGGCGTCGGAGCGCAGCAGCCGTACGATCTGGGTATCGCGGAGGCGACCGCCATGATCATGGCACTCGTGGAGGAAGAGCCACCGCCCTGGATCGTGATCCCCGCACTGTCCGTGAACCGCGCGAACGTGCGGGAGTCATACGAGGCGGTGTGGCACGCTCCGGCTCCGCCCTCCCTGCTCAAGGCGCTGGACGAAGGGCCCGGTGACGACGCTGCCCCGGAGGACGGCAAGGCAGCGCCCTGATCCTGGCGCCGCGCCGGTTGCGCAAAGCCCGGCGTCCGACCGGTCCGACCCGGGCGTCAACCGATGGCGCGCCGGTAGCCCCTCAAACTGGATGGGGCGAATACCGGCGCGTCTCCTGCGTCACTCCACGCGTCTGCCCTTGAACTCGCGGATCGGCTCGACCAGCAGGTCCGCGGTGAGCGCGAGCAGCTGACGGACATGCGGCGTGTCAAGGTGGGCGCGGTGGTGGTCTGCCGACTCCCAGGTCTCATGAAAGAAGAACGACCCAGGGTCGTCTTCGGCCTGGTGAAGGTCGTAGTTCATGCAGCCGGCCTCCTCGCGTGTCGGCAGGATCATGGCCTGGAGCGCCGTTCTGAGTGCCATTTCGTTCGCGGCTCGGGTTCGGAAGACCGCGACCACGGTCAGGGGACCTGGCTCCACGTCGCCTCCTCTTGATCCATGTGGCCTTGTGATCACATCGGCAGTCGGCGCCAACCAGACTGGGGCGTCACGCCGGAATCCGTCCCGAAGCTCCTGGCATCGTGCCTCCGGGCCGTCCGATCGGGTTCGGAGTTCGGGCATTGTCGACGCTGCTGTCAATTCTGCTGTCAGACGACCAGGAAGCGACTCACGTCAAGCACGAAGTCGCCAAGAGAGCATCGGATTGTGGCTCCGAAGGTTACGGGTTCGACCCCCGTAGGCCACCCCACATCCTGAGCACGGATCGGCCTGCTGCGACGCCGCGCAGGGCCATCGAGCGTCGCCGCGGATCAGCCGGTTGCCGGCAGTCCGCGGTCAGGACCGCCCAGAAGACTGGGGCGTCGGCAGCGCTCGACTGCGCACTTGATACGAGCGGGTGGCGGCGCCGGCAGCGATGGCGAACAAGAACCAGCTGCCGTAGAAGAGGCCGAAGACCCAGAACTCGATCCCACCAGATTCGAGATCGCTGCCGGTGGCTACCGCGCTGACGAACGACCAGAAAGCCGCCGGCCCGATCATGGCGACGATGGCGGTGGCGGACCAGCCGGCGGCCAGCAGCAGCCGCCGCGAAACCCGATGCGGCGGCGAAACGAGGAGCAGCGAGAGCGCGGCGGCCAGCACCCAGGGGATCGCGATCAGCAATGGTTCCCAGCCCTCGCCGGCCGCGCCGGGCGACTCGAGCCCGAGCATTCCGCCCAGCGCCCAGTGCACCCGGAGAACCGGGTACGGCAGTGCGAGCAGGAACGCGGCGTACGCGTACCAGATGGCTGGCCGGGTGGACGGCGACGTGGCCGGGCTCGCGAGGGCGCGACGCGCGAGGACGACGACGGTGCCGAGCGCCAGCGCCCGTGTCGCCAGGCCCGGCCAGTACACGCTGGACAGGACGATGGCACCGCTGGCCGTTCGGTGTCCCATCAGCCCCGCGGCCGTGAGCAGGTCGAACGGCAGGCCATTCCCTGCCCACACCATCAGGAGGAGCCCGGTCCAGCGCAGCCACCGCTGCGCGCGCCCCCACCGGGACGAAGCAGCCAGGGGCATGATCCCGCCTGCGGCGACGCCGGCGGCGGCCAGCGGGAGCCAGTCCGGAGCGAAGGCCTGGGGGCCGTCAGGGTTCGGAAGCAGTTGCTCCCAGGCCCAACCCAGCACCACCGCGGCGCAGAGGGCTAGTCCAATCCAGGGCTCGATCCTGCTGCGGGGCGAGTGGCCATTCGGCGATTGCATGGTCCATCCTGTCTGGTCCGTCAAATGAGCCTGGTGGCCGTCCGGGCACGCGCTTCGATGCGTGCGGTCCAGGGCGGCGAGAACCCGCGGGCCCCACAACGGTGAGGGCCGCCGGGCGACTCAGGCACAGCCACCTCCCCGCCCGCGCGTCGTCGAGCCTCGGCGGCGCATGGCCGCCGCGGCGGCGGCGACGCCAAGGCCAGCCAGGGCGCCGGTGGCCCACCGCCGCGGGTTCGTCCTGGCTGGTTGTTTGCGGAGCGAGATCGGCATCAGGTCGAGGTTGGCCGACGTCACTCTCAATCCAGGTTCGCGACCGAACGCGACACGCATCGAGAACGGTCCGAGCCTGGACATGTCGATCCGGAAGATGTCAGGGTCCGCGAGATCGTCGGGCCGAAGCGGGAACCCTCGGAACAGTGCTGGCACCGGGCTCAGCAATCGGATCATCAGCTGTCCGCCGCGGACGAAGACCTCGACGCCAACGCCGACGAAGGACCGCAGCCGCACGTCGGCAAGGCCGGCGGAAAGCTGGTACCAGCCGCAGAGCTCGGCCCATGACTCGGGGTGCTGCGGGATGTCGGGGCGGATCGCGTCGTCCGGGACGTCGAGGAGCCGCGAGAGCAGGCCGGCGCATTCGGCCGGCAGCCAGAAGTCGGGGTTCACCGACCCGTTCGTGAAGGCCATCACGCCGACGCCGTCCTCCGGGGCGAGGAAGACCTGCGAGTGGAACCCGGGCAGTGTCCCCTG
Source organism: Chloroflexota bacterium (assembly GCA_016200745.1). GTDB lineage: Bacteria > Chloroflexota > Limnocylindria > Limnocylindrales > CSP1-4 > SPCO01. The sequence continues at coordinate 2,907 of JACQEF010000169.1, forward strand.
ATGCTCGACGGCCCGATGGCCACCGAGGTCGACCCGGAAGAACGCGAGTCCCAGACCCGGGATCCGCGGGTCGGGCTGGTACTGCGGTTCGTACATCGTGGCGAGCGTCGCCGGCCTGAGGATCGAACCATGCTCGTTGGCGCCGCCCCCGAGGAGGGCCGCGACATACCGAGCCATGTCCCGCGGGCTGGAGTAGATCGAGGCCGCGCCGGCGGTGATCATGTCGCGCTCGGTGACCGCCTTCGGTCCTGCGGAACCGAACTCGTATCCGGTGGCCAGCCGCGACCTGACCTGCTCGGACCGGAGGAGGTCGCTGTCGGTCATGCCCAGTGGCTTGAAGATGTGCTCGCGGACGTAGCGGTCCAGCGCCATCCCGCTGACGTCCTCGACGAGCTGGCCGAGCGTGGCGGGACCGTGATTGCCGTAGACGAACCGGGTGCCAGGCTGGGCGCTCACCCGCAGATGGCCGCCGTAGAACTGGGCCAGGGACGGCCGCGGCCGGCCCGCCTTCACACTCTCGCCCCAGTCCGGCAGGAACGCGTCCCAGGGATGAATCGTCTCGGGCAGCCCGGCGGTGTGAGTCAGCAGGTTGCGAACGGTCGCGGGCTGCCAGCCGGCGTCTGCCGGGACGAGCTTGTAGGCGCGAAGGTAGTCGTTGGCGGGGCCGTCGAGGTCGACCAGCCCCTGCTCCCACAACTGCATGACCGCGATCGCAGTGAAGGTCTTGGTGATGGAGGCGATCCGGAAGATCGTGTCCTCGGTGATCGGGGTGGCGGAGGCCATGTCGGCCATCCCGTGTCCGTGGAAGAACTCGAGGCGTCCGTCGCGGACCAGCCCCAACGCCAGGCCGACGGTTGGGTGGCGGTTGAGGACCTCGCGAATCCGCAGCGTCATCTCGACCGCGTCGATCCCGGGCGCGCGTGTCACCGTCGCTGGCACTTTCGAACCCTCCTACGCGGACGCTGGTCGGCGACGCGGTCGCCGACCAGCGCCTCCCGTCCCATTCCATCGCCGGTCGCCAAGTCCGGCGCGTCTCCCGACTCATAGGAATCCACCAAGCGGGCGCCCGGCGCCAGTGCCACACCGCCCATCCTCGGAGCCAAGGGTGCCGGCTGTGGACGCGGGATGCGTCCCTCCCTCGAGCCGTGCGATCCTTGGCCGGCATGGCTGATCCCCGCGCGCCGGACGAGACCCGCATCGACCGGTGGCTGTGCGCGGTGCGGCTCGTGAAGACCCGCGCGACGGCGACGCAGCTGTGTGACGGCGGCCACGTGGGCGTCAACGGGAACGCCGCGAAGCCCTCGACCAAGGTCCGGGCCGGCGACCGGGTCGACGCAGTGATCGCCGGGCGCGAACGCGTCATCGAGGTCGTACGGCCGATCGAGTCGCGTGTCGGGGCCGCGGTCGCGGTGACCTGCTACGTCGACCACAGTCCGCCACCGGTCGTGACGGAAGTCCGGCCGGGGATCATGGCGGTCCGGGGCGAGGGCCGGCCGAGCAAGCGTCTCCGCCGGGAGCTCGAGCGCTTGCGCCGGGCTGCCGAGCTCTGAGCCCGAACCTGCCGCCGCTTCCGGCGAGCCGATGACGATCGCTCGGCCCACGCACGAATCGCGGGTCGCGCCGCATTATGGCCCTGACGTGCGGCATGGGCGCGGACCTCGTCTTGTGCCGTCTTGGGGCGGTGGTCTTGCGCTAGACCGGTTGGTCCGGCCCCCGATCCTTCGACGAACGTCCCCAGCCCAGACGAATCCAGCGGAACCGCCAGGCCACGACGACGACGGCGGCCGCCAGGAGGCCGATCGCGACGAGGACGACCCAGAAGCTCGCCGGGTCGTCCTTCGGCAGCGGGACGACGACGTTCATCCCCAGCAGCCCCGCGATCAGGCTGCCCGGCAGGAGCAGCACCGTCGCCAGGGCCAGGACCTTCATGACGTCATTGGTGCGCTGCGCGGTGCGCGTCATGAACAGGTCGAACGACCCCAGCAGGAGGTCTCGGCTGTCTTCGACCGAATGGATCGCGTCCTCGAACCGACCGGCGACGGCCGCGTAGGCCGTGCCGACGTCCTCTCCCTCGGTCATCCTCGAGAAGTCGGCGCCGGCGAGCGTGCCGTAGATCTCGCGATGCGCGCTCAGGGCACGGCGGAGCCTGGCGACCCGTCGACGCAGCGCCACGAGGTCACCGAGGAGGTCGTCGTCGACCTGCGGGCGAAGCGAACGCGCATCGATCCGGTCCACCTCGGCTTCGATGGCGTCGACGGCCTGGAAATAGGACGTGACGGCGGCATCGAGGATCGATCGAGCGAACGCGGCACCGTCGAGCCGGCCGACACTGGCGTCGGCTTCGATCCGTTCGTCGATGCGCCGGAGGAAGTCGATCGGGTCCGCGTGCACCGTCACGACGTGGTTGCGCGCCGCGACGATGTCGAGCCAGCGCCACTGGTGGGTTGGGTCGTCGCTCGCCTCGGTCATGACGCGGAGGTGGAAGTGCGTGCCGTGGAGCGCAAGGTGCGGTCCGGTCGCGGCGTCCGTCAGGATGCGCCTGACCCGCGGCGAGAGGTCCAGTCGCCTGGCGAGCTCATCGGCGGCGGCATCGGGCATCGACCCCTGGACGTCGACCCACAGGAGCTGCGTCTTGCCCACCCGGCGCCGGATCGCGTCGTCGAGGGACAGATTCTCGTCGGTGCGGTCCGCGTCGAACAGACGCGCGTGGATCTCATTCACCTGAGCTGGTGCCGACATGCCTGGGATGTCTCCTGCGGGCATCGCCGTGGGTGATGAAGGCCTTGCGGAGTCTCGGCCTCGCCCATGGTGTGCTCCTCGGATGCATGGGGAGAGCGGCCCCCCGTCCGCCTCAGGTTGATGGGTCGGGGGGTCCGGGCGAACGCTGGAACCGGCAGGGCGCGAATCAACGGCGTTACGGTCGGCACGACCCCGCATCCGGCGAGCGCGAGACGCGTCGTCGGCGTGGACGCTCGGCGATCATCGGGGGCCGGTTCGTCGACGTGACCGCCGTGAGGCCATGCCGATGAGCAGAAGCGTCCCGAGGAAGAGACCGACCAGGGCCGGCACCGGCTCATCGCCGCTGGCCGGCGACGGCGCGATGGCCGTCCCCGTCGGTGGGAGTGTCGGGGCGGCTGTGGAGGTCCGGCCCTCCGGGACGACGCCCGGCAGAGCCGGCACCCGAGGGGCGACCGACTCGATCGGCCGCGCGACGACTGCCGGCGAACCGCTCGCGGTCGCGGTCGGCGACGCCAGCGGCGACGGCGTGGGGGTGGGCGTGGGGGTCGGGGTCGGGACGACGACGCCGGTGGGGGCCGGGGTTGCCGGGACGGTCCGGACGCTGTTGGTGATGCTCGCCGAGCAGATGACCAGGGCCCCTCCGCCGTTGGCCGACCCGTTGCACTGGTTGACGGTGACCCCGAATGCGGAGGCTTGAGCGCCGCTGGCGGTGCAGGTCAGGCCGACGAGTGTCCCGCCGTTGGCCGATCCATTGCACTGGGTGATGACGGCGCCGGAGGTGGTGGCCGGAAACGGATCGCAGCCGATCGTGATGCCGTCCCCGGAACCGACGCACTGGTTGATGGTGACGGCGCTCGAGCCGGGCGTGACGTCAACGAACTCGTTCGTGACCTGAACGCTGCACCGGAGCGTCCCGCCGCCGCCGCCGGTCGCGTCGTTGCACTGGGCGACCGAGGCGACAGGCGAGGTCAGGGTCGAGGTGGTCACCTCGCACGCTGCCGTCGGGTCGCCGGCGGCGCCGTGGCACTCGCGAACCGTGACGAGGGCCGAGCCTCCGTCTGGGGTGATCGTGTTGAGAATCGTCACTTCACAGATCAGGCCGAGTCCTGGCGTGTTGTCGACACCGTTGGCGCAGGTCGTGGTCGCGGCGATGACCGTCGCGGCGGATGACGGTGGCGGAATGGCCAGCGATCCTGCGGAGAGCGCGACAAGGGCGACGATGACAGGCAGGAGCCCGCGGAGCAGGCGACGCATCGAGACACCAGTAAGGGTCGAGCGTCATGCCAATCGGATGTCAGCAGCGGGAGCCCGTGGTTCCCATCCTGGCGCGGCACATGCCGAAGTCAAGGTGACCTTCGGCGGTTGCGTCGGGTCTTGTGCGGTCCGGGGGACTTGGGCGTGGCCGGCGCAGGCTCGAGGCACGCCCCGCGACCCCGCGCTCGGACATCCGGGTGCTCGTTGCGGATCGTCGGGTCGCCCGTCTTCGAGATCCTGCTCCGGATGGCCGTCGTTCCGTTCACGGCCCTCCTTGCGATCATCGGCCGGTCGTTCACGGTGTTGCCGGCGTCCCCCGATAGCGACGGCTGCCGGTTCGCCGGGTCGCCATGGGTCGCGTGGCGACGGTCAGAGCGTCGGGGGCTCGAACGTCCCGAGCTCGGTCAGGCTCCAGGCTGGGATCGCGCCGGGGCGGGACGCGACGAGCGCCCCAAGCCGTATCGCCAGGTCGAGGATCTCGGCAGCCGGCAGGCCGTTGACCACGCCGTACGCCAGACCGGCGGCGAACGCGTCGCCGGCGCCAACCGTGTCGACGACGTCGATGCGCGGCGCGGGTGACTCCTGGTAGACGTCGTCGAGGAGCAGCCCGGCGCCGGCCGGCCCGCGGGTCGTGCACACGCCACGGACCGGGTACCGGGCGGCCAGGGCACGGGCGAACGCTTCGATCGGCGAGTCCGGCAGTTCGAGCACGGTGGCGAGCGTCGCCTGCTCCTCGTCGTTGAGCTTGACGATCGTCGCCAGGCCGAGCAGCTCGTGGAGCAGGGCCGGGTCCCAGCAGCCGCGTCGGAGGTTGACGTCGTACAGCCGCACCGCCCCGCCGGCGGCCTCGACGACCTGTCGCGTGGCCTTGCGCGTCCCGACGAAGCGCTGCGCCAGGGTGCCGAAGACGAGGACGTCGGCGTGAGACGCGATCTCGAGCGCATCCCCGTCGAGCCGGACGATCGCCTCGTACGCCGCCGGCGAGGCGATCTCGTAGTCGGGCACGCCTGCGGCATCGAGGCGGACCCGGACGAGGCCCGTCGGGCGGTCCGAGCCCTGCACCAGCGAGGTGCCGACGCCAAGGCGGCCGATCTCGTCGAGGGCGCGCCGACCCTGCGGATCGCGGCCGACGGCGGTGACGTACTCGGCCAGCCATCCGAAGCGCGCCAGGTGCGCGACCACGTTGAACGGGGCGCCGCCCAGGCGGGGGCCTCCGGGAAGCATGTCCCAGACGAGCTCGCCGATGCCGAGGACTCGCGGCGTCCGGCCAGGCTCGGTCACAGGGATCACGGCAGCGAGGTCGCGGCCAGCCCGGTTGGAGAGGAGGGACCAACCGGGCCGGCCGCAGGGCTGGATGCGATTCGATCCGCGGGCATGCCGCCTGAGTCACGGATCATGCGGTGTCGGCGACGCGATCACGGACGGGTCCTTCATCGACCAGGACGCGGCCGCTGGCAACGTCCACGTCGAGCGAACAGGACCATGGGCCGTTCGCCCACGACAGTCGGAGACGACTACCGGTGATGGCATGGATGGCCAGCGACCCATCGAAGGCCGGATGCGTGTTCCGGAGCCGGATCAGCTCGTGCAGGCGCGCTACGACAGGGCGCTCGAGCGCCCGTTCGACCTCGCCAACGGAATAGTCGTGGCGGTTGATCGCCCGTCCGTCACCGCTGCGGGCGATCGCCGCGTCATCGTTCTCACCGGCGAGGAGACCGACGTAGTAGATCTGCGGGACCCCCCGGGCGAACAGCTGGATCGCCCGCGCCGCGAGGTACCGGTCGTCGTCGCAGCCCAGGGCGGCGTAATAGGTGCAATTGAGCTGGTGGACGTCGACTCCCGCATCGGCGGACTGGGACAGGATCCGATTGACGTTCCCGCCGTGCCGCTCGACCAGGTTGGCGAGGCGAAGCATCTCGGCCGGTTCCAGGATCCCGTCCAGGTCCGGCCTGACCGGGATGCCATCGTGGCAGTCGAGCGTCGTGAACACGCGGTCGGGAGACTGCTCGAGATGCGCGGCGAGCCGGGTGGCATCCGCCGTCTCGAAGGCATCGAGGACCAACCCCGGCAGGACGAAGTCATAGGTCCACAGGCCGTGTTCGCCGAGTCGCCGGTGCGTCGAGTACACGTCGTGCACCTCGGGAAGCACCGTGAGACCGCTCGAGGCCGCCTCCGAGGCCACCCAGCCCAGGAAGTCGTAGATCTCCGGCTCCACCATGAAGCAGCTCGTGCCCGGCTTCTTCACCAC
>JACQEF010000170.1 GCA_016200745.1 Chloroflexota bacterium
ATCCGCCTCGGCAGCCGGCGACGGGAAGCCCGCTCGACGCGCGGTGGTCGAGGCGGTCCGGGTATCGGCCGGAGCGCTCGGGAACACGCCGGCCGTCGCGCGGCGAAGCTACGTCCACCCCGCCGTGCTCGAGGCCTATCTCGACGGCACGATCGAGCCCCGCCGGGGGACGTCGTCGGGATCTGCCGGCCCCTCGTCCCGGTCCATCGCGGGATCGGCCGCGGAGACGGCCGTGCTCCGACTGCTGCGTCGGCCGCTGGCACGGGATGCCAGGCGATCCGGGGCCGGATCTCGTTAGTCGGGGGCGAGCGCCGGACCTGACGCCGGCGAGGAGACCGGTCCGGGCGGGCGGCAGGGCAGCGCAAACCCGAATTCGGCGCCCCCGCCCGCCCGGGCGCGCACCCAGCTGTGCCCGTGCATCGCGTCGATCAGGCGGCCCGCCGCGAACAGGGCCAGGCTTCCGCGCGCCTGCGGGCTCCAGCCCGCCGATGGGTCGAGGGTCTCGGTGGCGTCGACCGGGAGCGGACCCGAGTCGAGGAACCGGACGACGACCTCGTCGTCGCGGTTGTCGACCACGATCTCGATCGGACGCCCGTCGGTGGTCTCGGCGATCGCATTGGCGAGCAGGTTGCGAACCACGTGGACGATCAACTGCTCGTCGACGCCGTCGACGGCGGCATCCCTGGCACCGAGGTAGCGGATCTCCTGTCCGGGGTTTCGCACGATCTCGCGCTCGATGGCGGTGACGATCAGGTGGCCGATGGCCACGGGTTCGCCGACGGGCGCGATCCCGCCGCGCTCGGCCCGGAGCAGCACCAGGAGGTCCTCGACGATTCGGTAGAGCTGCTCTGCCTCCTGCCCGACGTCCGCGGCCACGGCGCGCCGCCGTGCCTCGGGCAGATCGCGGGTGGCTAGCAGGTGCGCTCCGCCATAGATCGTGGTGACGGGTGTCCGCAGCTCGTGCGACAGCACGCCGAGCAACTCCTCCCGTGCCAGCCGTCCGGACCACGCCGATCCATGGCCGGATCGTCGCGGCGGTCCGGTCGCCGGGGGGCGGGGCGCTGTGATCCGACGCATCGTTCGATCTTGGGCGCCCTCGTGACCGCCAACCGTCACCGCGACGGGAGGGCGCGTTGCGAATCCCTCGCGGCTGCTCGATGCCGGCCAGGTGTTAGCCACCCGCAACGCCGACTGGGCGACGGTGGGATGCGAGAGAGAGGGAGCGGCGGGCAGGCTGGGTGCTCACCCCTCATACGTCCCAGGAGGACCCCATGAAGTCGTTGCTTGCCACCCTGGCCATCGTCGCCACGATTGCCGTGGCCGCCTGCGGCTCGAGCGGCTCGAGTGGCTCGACCGAAAGCCTGGCCCCGATCACGTCGCCGGACACCTCGACCGCCCCGTCGATCGAGCCCTCGATGGCGCCGTCCGTCGACACGAGCGCCGCGCCGTCGGCCAGCTGATCGGCGCAGCCACCAGGCACGAAGCACGCCCCGCCGATCGGCGGGGCGTTTCGAATCGTGTCGCTGGACGGTCGTCTCGCTGGACGGGCGGTCGTCGCCCGCTGGCTGGGCCTCAGGCTCCCTCGTGAAGGCCCCGCTCCAGCCAACCCTGGTTGGCGCGCTCGAGGATCGTCAGGCCCATGCTCGCCGCGGGAAGCATGGCGGCGGCCACCAGCAGGCGGTTGGCACCGCCGAACAGCAGGCCCATCGCGAACCCGAGCGACAGGGCGCCACCGACGATCAGGACCTCGTCGCTCCCGGCGCGAATCTGGCGGTTGGCGTCGACGAGGACCGATCGCGCGCCTTCCGCGATGGCGGGCACCTGCGATGCCGCGTCGGATGCTGCCGCTGCCGCGCTGCCGGCCGCCGTGGAGACGGCGTCGCCCATCACCGCGACTCGATGCCGGACGCCGCGCTCCGTCTCGTCGGCGGAGGTCCGCGTCATGTCCTGCGTGGTTGCCATTCGGGCCTCCTTGTGGTGGTGGCCGGGATCGAACGGTCGTGCCCTCGATCCGGCCCAAACGCGACGGACGACCCGGGGAGGGGGCCCGGGTCGTCCGATCTGGGTCCGGAGGGAACGCCCCGTCACAAGCGCTTCCGGACGTTGGATTCGATGTTGGCGTCGAGCCGCTCCTACCGGTGCGTCCCCGTCTCGACCGGATGACCGTACGCGGCGGCCCGGTCCGTCTCCCTTACGGAGATCGGCCGACACCTTGCAGTTACCTATCGGCGCCGCCGCGCCGTCGGAAGGTTTGGCGTCGACCCCCGAGCCCCCAGTAGCAGGGAGGTCGACTGCGTGAAGCCTGCGGCGGCGCGGGTCTCGCCCGCGCCTGCCCGCCGGCCCTCGGCCGTTGCAGCGATGTGCCGCCTGACCGGCCGAGCCGCGGGCATCAGATGGTCCCGCGACCGGTGCGCCGGCCGGTGAACATCCCGACGACGACCACGACGATGATCGCGCCGATCGTGGCCACGACGATCGAGCTCACGTCGAGCGGCCCGTCGATCGGGTGGCTGTTGAACAGGACGGCGGCAATCCAGCCGCCGACGAGTGCCCCCACGATCCCGAGGACGATGTGGCCGATGACACCGAGACCCTCGTCGCCCTTGACGAGAAACCCGGCAAGATACCCGGCGATCGCACCGAGCACGATCCAAGCAATGATGCTCACGGTCTTCCTCCTGGCTGGTTCATCCCGAAGCCGGGACGATCGCCAATCTCGGGCCGCGGCGACACGCCGGCGATAACGCGCGGGAGCGGTGGCCTATCAAGATGCTGTCAGTGGCCGCGCTGCAACTCATCTGCGATGTCGGTGCTCGCGGCCCCCACGCGCTCGGGATGCCCGGCCGTCGATTCTTGCCGCGCCCATCGACGACTTGCGCATCGGCCCGGAGGTCCACCCCATTGACGCTGCGACAGCGGATCGCTTCCCGCACGGTGTCGGGAATGGAGGAAGCTCGACCGGGGCGCCGGGCCGACCGCGCCATGGACGTGCTGCAGTACGGGATGGCCGGGCTGGCCATCGCCGTCGCGCTGCTGCTCGCCGCGCTCCGCTGATCGGACCCGCGGCTATTCGTCCAGCTCGGGGAGGGCGAACCCGAATTCGGCCCCGTGACTGTCGCGTGGCCGCGCCCAGATCCGGCCACCCATCGCCCGGATGAGCCGCGCGCAGACGAACAGCCCGATCCCGGCGCCTCCGGCGACCGTCGCCGTGCCCGGCGACCGGTAGAAGAGCTCGAACAGCCGGTCGGTCTCCTCGACCGGAAAGCCGGGGCCGTCGTCGAGGACGCGGACGATCACCTCGCGTTCGCCCGCCTCCGCCCGGATCGTGACCGTCGAGTCGATGCCACCGTACTTCGCGGCGTTCGACAGGAGATTGCGGACGACCTGCTCGACATAGGTCGGATCGGCGCTGACCGTCGGCAGGCCCGTCTCGATGTCGAGCTCGAAGGTGACGCCCGGCCAACGGCCGTCCTCCGACCGCACGACCCGAGGCAGGAGCCGCTGGATGAGGACCGGCTCCCAGCCGATCTCCCCGGCGTCCTCGCCGAAGCGGTTGAGGGCGACGACGTCCTCGACCAGCCGCTGCAACCGCTCCGCCTCGTCGTGGATGTCGCGGAAGATGCCCAGCTTGGTCTCCGGATCGAGGTTGGAATTGGGCCGGGCCAGGAGCTTGGCGCCGCCGAAGATGGTGGTCACCGGCGTGCGCAGCTCGTGCGACAGCACGCCGATGAACGTCTGGCGGACCGCCTCGAGCCGTCGCGCCTGGGTCACGTCGCGCATCATCTCGATGGTCTCGGCGGCCGTGGGCGCCAGGGTCGAGGCGCTGGCCACCGGGTAGGTCGACAGCTCGACCCAGCGTTCGGGCTCGCCGGCGGTCCGAAGCTCCACGGGGCCGCCCGCCTCGCCGAGGTGCGGGGCGGCGCCGTCGGGATCCGCGAGCTGACCGAGGATGTCGTCATACGTCCGGGCTTCGACGCCGGGAAAGAGCGCGTCAGTGGCGGGGTTGGTCAGCGTGATCGCGCCCTCGATCGTGCACACGACGACGGCCTCGCCCATGGCCGCGATCACGGCGTTCAGCTCGGCCGCGCGGGCGTGCTCGGCCTGGGCCAGTCGCTGGAGGCGGACCTGGGCCTCGATCCGGTCGCGGATGTCCCGGCCGATGGCCAGGATCGTTCGCGTCCCGCCCGGCAGCTCGACCGACTGGAGCACGACCTCCATCGAGATCGGGCCGCCGTTCGCCGGGAGGTAGTCGAGCATGGTCGTCGTGGCGCCCCGTCGGTCGCCCGTCAGGGTCTCGACGACGGCCGTGAGGCGCTCCACGTCGCCCTCGCGCAGCAGGGCGTCCATGGACAGGCCGGTGAGCTGGTCGCGCGAGCGCCCAAGCAGCTCGAGCGCCCCGCGGTTCACCTCCTCGATCCGGAAGGTCGTCGGATCGAACACGATGATCGCCTCGACGACGGAGTCGAGGATCAGCCGGAGCCGGTCCGCGGCCCGGTAGGCCCGTTGCAGGTCGTCGATGTCGGTGGCCGTGCCGGCCCAGCCGGCGATCCCGCCGGCCTCGTCGCGTTGCGGGACCACCAGCACCAGGAACCAGCGGTAGACGCCGTCCCGCCGGCGCAGGCGGACGGTTCGCTCGAAGGCCTCGCCGCTGGACAGGACCGAGGCCCAACGCAGGTCGAAGCCGGGAGCGTCCTCGGGGTGGATGTCGAGCGCGTGCCGGAGCGGGAGCGACGTGTCCGGTGCCGTCCCCGCGTACTGCGTCCAGCGGGGGTTGGCCTGGAGGATCCGGCCGGCGACGTCCGTGGCCCAGGCCAGCTGCGGGATCGCGTCGATGAGCCCGGGTTCCGATCGAGGAACGAGGCCCGACTCCGTCCTGCTCGCTTGCGCCACTGGCCGTACACCTTCATCGACGGGCGTGATTCGTGTCCGCGAAGGGGATCATGACGGACCACGAGCCGCGCTACTGGACCACGGCCCGCGTTTCGGATGGTGTGGCGGCGGGCTGCCACACCATCGCATCGGCATCGCACGGCGGGCCCGCGGCTATACTGCCACCCCGGCAGCCAACCCCCGCCGGGCGTGAGGTAACCCGTTCCATGCATGTCGCCATGCCCGATCTTCGGGCGCTCCGTCAGGGCGGCCTCGTCCTCCGCTATGCGGTCCTCGGATCGATCGCCTTCGTCCTGGTCGAGGTGCCGGAGACGGGCTCGGCCGGCACGACGCTCGAAACGCCGTCACGGCAGGCCATCTGGGCGGTGGTGATCGACGGCGAGCTCACGTACGAGGCGAACGGTCGGTCGCTGGGCATCCCGGCGGGCCACGCGTTGCATGTCCCCGGCGGCGAACCGGAGCACCGCCTGCGGGCCCTGGGTGGCTCGCGGCTCGCCGGTTTCCAGCCGATCGACCCCTCGGTCGAGATCACCGACCGGCTGCTCGCGGAGCAGGGCTTCGAGATCCTTGGACCGGCGGCGGGTGGCGCGACCGCGCCGCTCGTCATGCCGACGTCGGCCCGAGGCATGGCCCCGCCGGGGGTCATCGAGGCGCGCACGTCGTCCATGCCGCCGTACGCGATGACCCTGGCGCAGTTCGGCCCGTCGAGCGGGTACACCGCGGACTGGTGCGATGCGCCGCACTGGGGCCTGGTGACCGACGGCCAGCTGGTCATCGAGTACGAGCACGACGTCGAGATCGTGACCGCGGGTGACGTCTACCACTGCCCGTCCGGGGCGCCCGCCCATCGGCTCGAGGCCGCCGATCCGGCCACGGTCGTCGACCTCACGCCGATCGAGGCGATCGTCGGCAATCACCGCCTCGCGGAGTGGCGGCGCACGGCGTTCAGCCAGGCGGCCGACCGCGCCGCGGAGGAAGTCTCGGTGGTCGCGCTCGGCTGAGCGCTCAGGGCGTCGGCGCCGAGATCGCCAGCAGCCGGCCGTTCTGGAGGTCGGTCGCGAGGACGGTCGCGTCCGCGGCCGCGATGATCGAGCTGACCGAGCCATCCGCCTGGCCGGCGAGCACGGGCTCGCGACGGCCAGCGCCCGCGGGATCGAGCAGCCATAGCCGGCTCGAGCACGAATCCGAGAAGACGTACCGTCCGTCGAGGGCCGGCTGCCCCGGGTCGCGCACGACCGCGCCCCCGATCACGGCGCAGCCGACGTCGTGGCCGTATTCCGCCACGGGCAGGGTCAGGCCGGTCTGGTCGCAGCCCTGGCTCGGCGCGAAGCAGTGGAAGCCCTCCATCCGGTTCCAGCCGAAGTTGAGCCCGCCAGTGCCGGCCCGGGCCACGTCGATCTCCTCCCAGGCATTCTGACCGACGTCGCCGATCCACAGGTCGCCGGTAGCCGGATCGAACCGGAACCGCCACGGGTTGCGCAGCCCAGTGGCCCAGATCTCGGGTGACGCGCCGGCCACGCCGGCGAACGGGTTGTCGGCGGGAATCGCGTACCCGCGGTCGGAGCCGGCCGGCCGGCGGTCGACGTCGATGCGGAGGATCTTTCCGAGCAGCGTGTCCGTTCGCTGGCCGTTGCCGAGGGGATCGCCGCCGGAACCGCCATCGCCCATCCCGATGTACAGGAAACCGTCGGGGCCGAACGCGAGCGCACCGCCGTTGTGATTCGGATAGGGCTGGTCCACGTGGAGCAGCGGCCGCTCCGAGCCGGGATCGGCGACGTCCGCGTTGGAGGCGGACACCCGGAACTCCGAGATCACGGTGTTGCCGTTGCCGTCGGTGTAGTCGACGAAGAAGCGCGGGTCGGCCGGGAAGCCCGGATGGAAGGCGAGACCCAGGAGCCCCTGTTCGCCACCGCTCCGGACCTCCGCCGCGATGTCGAGGAACGGTCGCGCCCGCAGGCCGGAGGCGTCGACGATCCGGATCCGGCCCGCCTGCTCGACCACGAAGCGGCGACCGCTGCCATCGCCCGGGTCGGCGACATCCACCGACGGACCCGGGCTCCCGGAGGCTGCCGGGCTCGCCGTGGCTGCCGGGCTCGCCGTCGCGGCCGGCCCGCACGCCGCCAGCACGAGCGGGAGGCAGGCCAGCAGCCGCATCGCCGGCCGGATCGGGTGGGGGAGCATCGTCGGATGCTACCGCGGGTCGCCGGCGCCGCCCAGCGCCGTAGGATCCCGGTCGAGCGCACGAGAGGAGCGAGATGGACGCCTGGGTGTTCGGCCCGGCCGAGGGGTCGCGCGACTGACGGCCTCCGGTCAGGTGGTTCGCGCCGCGACCGCCTCGGCCAGCGCCCGGGCCAGTTCCGGGCCCCGTCCCGCGTCGTCGTGGCGAAAGAAGACGAACGCGTCGTCGCCGGCCGCCAGGAACGGCTCGAGGCGGTCGGCCCAGGCGGCGAGTTCGCCGGCCGTGTAGTCGTGGCGGCGAAGGCGGAGGTAGAGGAATGACCCGGTCCGGCGGATCGTGGGCGGCCCTGCGTCCTCGGGCAGTTCGGTCGTGCACAGCGCCGCGCCGGCCCGGGCGAGCGCGGCGAAGGTCTCGTCCACGTGCCAGGACGGCTCCTGGAACTCGACCGTGAGGGGGAGGTCGCGCGGCCAGGCCTCGAGCAGGGCGGCCAGGTGTCCGTCGTCGCGCTGGAAGTGCTCCGGCACGCGGAACAGCACCGTGCCGAGCCGCGCCCCGAACGCGCGATACGGCCCGGTCAACCACGGCACGCTGCCGGCCGGATCCAGCTGGAGGGCGCGGAAGGACCCGCCGCGCTGCGCCTTGATTGCGAACCGGAAGTCGTCCGGCGTGGCCGCCAGCCATGCCGCCACCGCGGCCGGGGACGGTTGCCGGTAGAAGGTGTTGTTCAGCTCGACCGCGCTCAGGCGCGAGCCGTAGAACTCGAGCCGGCGCGCGGCTGACAGCTCGGCCGGGTAGAAGCGCGGCGTCCAGCCGGCATAGGCGAAGCCGCTCGTGCCGACCCGGAGCCGGCCGGGCACAACCGTCAGCGGTCGGCGGGGGTCGCCGGACCCGCCGGAACCGCGGGATCCGTGGCGCGGAGGGCATCGTCCGCCTCGGAGCCGGCTTGCCGGGCGACGGTGCTCATGCATCGCTCGATGACCGCCAGATCGGGGTCGTCGAGGAGCGACAGGAAGTGCTCGCTGATCCCGCGCAGGTGCGTCGGCGAGGCCTGCCGGAGCCTGGCCATGCCGCGCTCGGTCAGCACGGCCTCTGCCCCCCGTGCGTCGGCCAGGCAGGCGCTGCGCTCGACGAGCTCGTCGCTCACCAGCCGGTCGATGAGCCGGGTCACGCCGCTCTTGCTCAGGATCACCCGCTCGGCGAGCGGGCCCATCCGCATCCTGCGCCCGGGGGCGAGGGCGAGCGTCAGGAGGGTGTCGTATTCCGCGATCGACAGGTCGTGCTCGAGGCGGAGCTCCTCGTCGAGGCGACGCGATACCCGGGCGTGCGCGAGCAGGAACGCGCGCCACGGCGCCAGGCGCGGGTCGCGGGCGGTGAGCGGCCGGTCGACCGGATCGGAGATGGGCATGCGCGCGATCCTACACCCTCGAGCCGGACCGGCCGGACCGACCGGTCATCGCCAGCTCTCGGGGTCGAACAGGTAGAACGTCGTCTGCGCCCACGCCTCGCGGAGGTCGTCCCAGCGTGACGCCAGGCGCTCGATGGCGGGCCGTCGCGCGGGTTCGGCGCGTCCGCGATCGGCCCCTTCGGGGGACGGCGCGACCGGTTCGTGCGTGATCGGTCGCCGATCCGCCGCGACCGCCACGAACCGTGTCGAACCGCCATGGAGCCTGGCGCTGGCGGCATAGCCGGACATCCGCGGAGGGTACCGTCCGATGTCCGCGTCGCCAAGTCCTCCCGCCGCTATCCTTCGCCCGATGACGACCCCCGGCCGCCGGTTCGGCGCCCAGAGCATGTCTGCCCCGTTGCTCGACGTCCTGGTCAAGCGTCCCGGGCCGGCGTTCGGTGCCGCCTTCGACGATCCGGCCCACGGCTTCCTCCACCCCGTGGACCTCGCGCTCGCCCAGCGCGAGCACGACGCCTTCGTCTCGACGCTGGCGGGACTCGGCCCGCGGGTTCACGTCCTCGACACCGAGCTCGACAGCCCGGATCTCGTGTACACGTTCGATCCGCTGCTGATCACCGATCGCGGGGCCATCCCGCTGCGGCCGGGCAAGCCGAACCGCGCCGCCGAGCCTGGCGCGCTCGAGGCCTGGACGCGCGCAGCGGGGATCCCGACCGTGGGCCACGTCGAGGCGCCCGGGACGGTCGAGGGGGGCGACACGTTCTGGCTGCGCCCCGACCTGTTCTGCATCGGGCGGACGCTGCGGACGAACGATGCCGGGGCGCGCCAGCTCGCCGCCCTGGTCGGCGGCGAGGTCCGGATCTTCGACGTGCCGTACTGGAAGGGCCCGGCCGAGCTGATCCACCTGATGTCGGTCATCTCGCCGGTCGCCGACGACCTGGCCGTGGTCTACCTGCCGCTCCTGCCGGTCGGACTTTGGCAGCTGCTCCACGAGCTCGGGATCGACCTGGTGGAGGTGCCCGACGAGGAGTTCGCGACGCTCGGCTGCAACGTCCTGGCGGTCCGGCCGCGGGTGGTGGTGATGGCCGAGGGCAACCCGCGGACCCATGCCGCGCTCGTCGCGGCGGGCTGCGACGTCCGCACCTACCCGGCGACCGAGATCGGGATCAACGGATCCGGCGGTCCCACCTGCATGACCAGGCCGGTCCTGCGTGGGTGACGGCCGTGCGCCGGGCGGCATGACCCCGCCCATCGATCGCGAGCGGCTGATCGCCGACCTGCGCGACCTCGTTCGGATCCCGAGCATCACGGGATCCGAAGAGGCCGTGATGGCGTGGGCGGCGGCCGCGCTGCGCGACGCCGGTCTGGCGGTCGACGAGATCGCGGCCGATCCGGACGCCATCCGGGCCGACCCGGCCTGGCCCGGCCGGGAGATGCCGCGGTCGGCCCTCCCGGTCGTGATCGGCCGCGCCGGCCGGGGGACGGGCGGACCCGACGTCGGCACGCACGCCGGCAGGCAGGACGGCGCCCCGCACCGCGTCATCCTGTCGGGGCACCTCGACGTCGTGCCCGCCGGCGATCCGGCAACCTGGACCGTCGACCCGTGGGCCGCCGAGATCCGCGACGGCCGGCTCTTCGGACGTGGCGCCTGCGACATGAAGGGCGGCGTGGCGGCGATCCTCGCGGCCGTGCGGGCGCTCGGGGCAACGGGCGACCTCGGTCGCCTCGACGGCGAGCTCCTGGTCGTGCTCGTGCCGTCCGAGGAGGACGGCGGGCAGGGGACCCTCGCGGCGATCCGCGCCGGCGCGACCGGCGACCTCGCGATCATCACCGAGCCGTCCGGGCTCGACATCGTCGTGGCCCACGCCGGTGCCATCACCTTCCGGCTGACGGTCCCCGGCCGCGCCGCCCACGCCTCGCGGCGGCACGAAGGGATCTCCGCGCTCGACAAGCTGTGGGTCATCACGCAGGCCCTCGAGGCGGACGAAGCGCGCCGGAACGCGGCCGAGACCGACCCGATCATGACCGCGCTCGGCATGCCCTACCCGACGATGATCGGGATCGTCAGCGGCGGCGAATGGGCATCGACCGTGCTCGACCGAGTCGTGGCCGACGGCCGCTACGGTGTCCGGCTGGGCCAATCGGACGCGGACGCCGAGGCGGACCTGCGCGCCTGCGTCGCCACGGCCTGCGCAGCCGACGAGTTCCTGCGCGATCACCCGGTCGAGGTCGAGATCACCGGTGCCCGGTTCGGGTCGGCCCGAGTCCCCGCGGACCATCGGCTGCCGGTGGGCCTGGCCGCCGCGGCCGAATCCACGACCGGCCGGCGTCCGGCGATCCTCGGCGCCCCGTATGGCGCCGACATGCGGCTGTTCGTCAACGTCGGCGACACGCCATGCGTGATCTTCGGGCCCGGCGACGTCCGGGTGGCGCACAGTGCCGACGAGCACGTGCCGCTCGACGAGGTCGCCGATTGCGCGGCGGTCCTGGCGGCCTGGGTCCGGAGCGAGCTGCTGGCCTGACCCGTCGAGCCGGCTCTCAGCCTGCCGGTCCGGCGAGCTCGGCGAAGCGGCACAGCGCGTTGGCCAGCCGCATCTGCTCGGGCGTCCGTGCGCGGACCCGCAGGAGGGCCGGGGAGGCGACCACCACCGCGACGCACCGCGCCCGCGACGTCGCGACGTTCAGGCGGTGCCGGCTGTACAGGAAGTCCATGCCGCGCGGCGCGAGCTCGGGGCTCGACGTGGTCAGCGAGTAGAGGCTGATCGGCGCCTCCTGGCCCTGGAACTTGTCCACCGTGCCGACCCGCGCCTCGGGCGGCAGCCGGCGCCGGATCGCGCCGACCTGGGCGTTGTACGGCGCGACGATCAGGAGGTCCTCCCAGCCGAGCCGCCGGTTGACGCCCTGGTGGTCGTCCCAGGACGCGCCCTCTTCGACGAGCGAGCGCGCGAGTGCCGCCACCGCGTCCGCCTCCTCGGGCGACTCGTTGTCGGCACCGGTGGTCTCGACCGGAACCAGCCGAGGCCCTGCGTCCGCGAACCCAGGGATGCCGGATCGCAGCCGCTGGCCGGCGAGGTGGGGCTCCGGCTCCAGCCGGTCGTCGTAGAAGGCTTCGGACGTGTAGTCGCACAACGCCGGATGGAGCCGCCAGGTCGTCTCGAGGAACAGGCCCTGGCTGGGCGGCATGGTCGCCTCGTCGCCCAGGACGTGGGCGAGCGCGGACCGGTTTGCCCCCGGCGGATGCGAGCCACGAAGCGGCTGGTCGAGCTGCTGCGGGTCGCCCAGCAGGACGAGACTGGCGGCCGCGCCGCTCATCGCCAGGACGTTGGCCAGCGAGATCTGGCCGGCCTCGTCGACGAACAGGACGTCGACCGCATCGCGGAGCTTCGGCGATGTCCACAGCCACGACGTCCCGGCGGCAAGGTTGGCTCGCCGATCCGCCAGGCGATCGGCGGCCTGCCCGGGATTGTCGGCGCGGGTGACGAGCGGGTGATCGAGGACCTGCGCGGCCTCGCCGCGCTGCACTGCGCGGACCGGGATGCCCTCGGCCTCGGCCGCCTCGAGCGCCTTGGCCAGCAGGTTCCCGATGACCTTGTGGCTGTTGCTCGTGATCCCGACGCGCTTGCCGGCCCGCAGCAGCGTGGCGATCATCCGGGCGCCGCTGTAGGTCTTGCCCGATCCCGGCGGACCCTGGATCGCCAGGACGGTCCGGTCGAGCGTGGCCGCGAGCCGGCGCGCCGCGTGGAGGCCCGACTCTTCGGGCAGCCGGAGCTCGGCGCCGTTCATGATCCCGAGCCGGGGCGCCCGCCGCAGGAGCAGGTCGAATGCAGCCTGATGCGGACCCGGCGGGTCGAAGCCGTGGTCGGCGACCCATTCGCCCATCTCGAACAACCGCGCCTGGTGCTCCGGCGTGGGCACCCACGGCAGGGCGACCACGGCTCGGGGATGCGGGGCATCCGGGGAGCGGCGGATGTCGACCGTCCACGTCGCGGGATCCACCGCGACCAGGTCGCCGATCGCCCAGTCGAACGGCGAGGCGTCGGGGTCGGTCTGCTTCTCGGACGGGTCGAAGAGCCGGCCGCCGATCCGGCCAAGGTCATACTCCTGGGCCGGGAAAGTGTACCGCCAGGTCTGCTTGCCGCGGGCAGCCGGCCCGAGGGGACCCACCGGTTCGAGCAGGCCGACCGGCTCGTTCTCGTCGACCAGTTGCTCGGGGTTGAGCTCCATCTGGCGGTGGAACTCCCACCACATCGACTTGTCCTCGCGGCGATGCCAGCCGAGGAGCTGAGCCAGGAGCCAGCGGGCGTGCTGCTCCGGCGTCCGGGCCGAGGGGTTCGCCCCCACGACCGACGGGTCCGCGAGACGCTCGACCAGCGCCTGGGTCTGGGCCTGGCGTGCGGTCAGCTCCGGAGGCAACGGCTCGACCCGTGGCGCCGGCCGCGGTACGGCAAGCCCGGTCTGCTCCGCCAGCTCGTCGCGCAGTGTCTCCAGCCAGTCGCGCAGCTGCCGGTTCGAGATGACGTCGTCGCGGTTGTACCGCTCGATCCGCTCAATCGCCGCCTCTAACAGCTCGCCCGGCGTGACCTCGCC
>JACQEF010000216.1 GCA_016200745.1 Chloroflexota bacterium
CCAGACCATCACCAACCTGAAGCAGGACGGGATTGCGTTGTCCGGCTCAGGCAAGAACCTGGCCGCCGCTCGCCGTCCGGGCCTGTTCACGGTGAACGGCACAACCGTCGCGATCCTCGCCTACGACGCGATCGCCGCGGGCTACCACGCGACGGCGACCCGGATCGGGAGTGCGCCGCTCGTCGCTAGCTACGTCCGGGAGGACGTCAAGGCCGCCCGGGCCGCGGGCGCCGACCTGGTGATCGTCTTCCCGCACTGGGGCACCGAGTACAAGTCGAAGCCGTTCGAGGCCCAGCAGAGGCTGGCGCGCGTGATCATCGACGCCGGCGCCGACATGGTCATCGGCAACCACGCCCACTGGGCCGCGGCGATGGAGGTCTACCAGGGCAAGCCGATCTGGTACGCGCTCGGCAACTTCGTGTTCGACCAGACGTGGTCAGAGCCGACGATGGAGGGGATCACCCTCGAGCTCACGTTCCACGGTGCGACGCTCGCCCAGGTCCGGATCCGGCCGCACATCATCCTCGACAAGGCACAGCCCAACTTCCTGGACCCGGCCGGCGACGGCAAGGTCGTGATGGGCCAGGT
Organism: Chloroflexota bacterium; assembly: GCA_016200745.1. Taxonomy (GTDB): domain Bacteria; phylum Chloroflexota; class Limnocylindria; order Limnocylindrales; family CSP1-4; genus SPCO01. Next base: position 589 of record JACQEF010000216.1, read on the forward strand.
CTACTCGGCCTCGAAGGGGTTGCTTCCCTGGTGAGGGTGAGGGCGGTCACGGTCTCGACCGCCCCGTGCCCCCCTGTGGGTCCTGGCGGCGGCGACTGCGTGTCAGTCGAGTGGCGCAGCCGGCACGCCGCGCCGTCCGGATGTGGGCAAGCCGATCCTCGAACACCTCAGGCGGCGTCGACCGCTCGATCGAGCACCTATGTGGCCCGTGGACGGTGCAGAAGCGCTCGTCGTCTTGATGGCTTTCGGCCCATGTTTCGTGGGGCCCCGGCGTCCTAGTCGGATAAAGACTCAGCCCGCAGCCGGACGCATCCGACGCCGTCGCAAGATTGTTTGCGCGACCAAGGCCAGCGCTGCGCCGACCAGGGCCGGCACGATCGAAGACGCGATCGCCGCGAGCTCGGTAGCGAGTGACCAGAGGTTGTTTGAGGGGCTGATGGCAACGAGGCGGCGGAATTCTATCGGCTGAAGCCGTCGGTACTGATCGGTGGTGATTCCCTCCAGCCGCAGACGCTCGCCGCTTCGCTTGGTCACCGTGAGCGTATCTCCGCGGAGCTCCATATTCATGATGGCGTTCGAAGCCACGAGCCTCGAGATCGCGTCGAAGTCTGTGCGCGGCGGCAGGTCGGGGCGGATCACCAGGAAGTGAAGCGCGCGCAGGAGCTGCTGACGGACCTGGGGCTCGGTGCGCGCCTCAATCACCTGCCGGGGCAACTCTCCGGTGGAGAGCAGCAGCGAGTCGCCATCGCCCGAGCCCTCATCGCCGATCCCGATTTGGTCCTTGCCGACGAGCCTACCGGCAACCTCGACTCGCGGACTGCACGCCAAGTCATGGACCTACTGCTCAGTTTGCAGGAGACGCACGGATTTGCGCTCGTCGTCGCTACCCACGACGAGGCCGTTGCGCGCCAGCTTGACCGGCGTTGGTCGTTGCTCGATGGTGCACTGATGACGTGCTGATCGGGAGGAAACCGGTCTCTACGAATAGGCGACTCCCGCGAACAGGTCGGCTTCTGGCGTGGTCGTCTCGACCCGCGTCTCGCGAAGGATGTACGCCTCCTTGCCCCAGCCATTGCGCCAGCCCTCCAGGCCCATGAGCATGAACGGGCTATCGGGGGCGATCTGGGTCCGGTGCTCGTGGATCGCCTTCCACTTGCGTTCGAGCGGGTCGCCCGAGATGTCGATCCATGTCGTGACCTGCTCGTCGGGGACGAGCATCCTGGCGGCGAACGCCTCCATCTCGGCGATCTGCTCCGGCGTCGCGTCGTCGGGCGGCGACCAGAAGCTCTTCTGGCCACGCGCGGCAAGCGCCTCCTCCATCCTGGCCCGGACCGAGGCGGGGATCGCCTGCTCGTAGAGCTTCGACGGAGACCACGGCGCCAGGCCGCCCTCATCGACCGACGGTCCCGTCCCGCCATGCTCGGGCGCCAGCTGCTCCGGGTACCAGGCCGGATCGCCGGCCCGCGGGAAGGCCCGGATGGCGACATCGTGGGTGCGGATGTGATCGGGGTGGCCGTACCCACCGAACGAGTTGTACGTCGTCATGACGTCGGGCTGGTAGCGGCGGACCAACCAGACCAGCCGGCCGGCCGCCTCGTCGAGATCCGCCTGCCAGAAGTTGCGCGGATCGTGGTTGCCGGGCCGGCCCATCATGTCCGAATCGTGGTAGCCGAGGTTCTCCCACTCGGTGACGCCGAGGACGCCCATCGCGGCTTCGAGCTCGGCCGCCCGGAGCTCGCCGAGCCGGCGGTGGTTCTCCGGCGTGTCCATCTCCGGCACGACGATCTCGCCCATCTCGCCCCGGGTGCACGTGACCAGCACCACGCGCCGCCCGTCGGCGACGGCCTTCGCCATGGCCCCGCCGGTCCCGATGGTCTCGTCGTCGGGATGGGCGTGGACGGTCATCAGGGTGGGGCGGTGGCCCGTCGTTTCGGTCGTCATGGCGAGGCGATGCTAGCGCAGGCGGTACTTTTGGGCGGTGTCGAGGTGCAGCGGCGCATCGTCAACCTGCAAGCATGATGACTCGATTGCCGCAGCGGCTTCGCCTTGGCTTCTCCCACGCGAGCGCCGGTGAGAGCCAGCCGACCGCCGACGCCGGCCAGGTCGATTTCGTGGCCTACGGCGAGGACTGCATCCTGTCCGGTCGGGCCGTGCTCGATGCCGATCGGCTCAGCGACATGCTCAACGCCCACGATGAGTACCTGGTGTCGGG
>JACQEF010000046.1 GCA_016200745.1 Chloroflexota bacterium
CGCCGCCGGCCGCCCCGTGGTCCTGGCGATCAGCTCGGACATGGCCCACTACCCGCCGAGCCTCGAGTGCGAACGGGCGACTGCGGCGCTCTTGCCAGCGATCCTGGGTCTCGATCCGAACCAGCTCGCCGGCGCGGAACGCGCCATGGTGGGCGCCGGAACGCTCGGGCTCGTCTGCGGCATGTGCGGGATCCAGCCGGCGGTCCTCGGGCTGGCGGCCATGCGGGCCCTCGGAGCGACTCGCGGCCACCGTCTCGCCGCCGCCACGTCGGCCGATGCGGGCGGCCCGCCGCACCGGACCGTCGGCTATCTCGCCGCGGCGTTCACGGGCGCGATGGCGGACGATGGCTGACTGGCGAGCGGGGTTGCGGGCCGATCCGCTGCCCTGGATCCTCGACGGAACCGTTCCGGGGGCGCGCCATCTCGCGCTCCGGCAGCTCCTCGACCGGCCGGCCGACGATCCGGAGGCGCTGGCGGCCCGGGGCGAGACGATGCGCACCGATCCCGTCGCCGCGATCCTCGCGGCGCAGGACCCGGCGGGCTGGTGGGAGAAGCCGGGATCCGGATACCTGCCGAGGTACCGGTCGATCGTGTGGCAGCTCGTCTTCCTCGACCAGCTCGGGGCGGACGGCAGCGATCCGCGGATCCGGGCGGCCTGCGACTACCTCATCGAGCATAGCCAGGCCACGAACGGGGGCTTCGGTGCGGTGACGTCCGGTTCGGGACGGCCCCCGCCCTCGACCGCGATCCACTGCCTGAACGGGAACGTGCTCCGGGCGCTGATCGGGTTCGGCTGGCTCGACGACGAACGGGTGGGACGCGCGATCGACTGGCAGGCGGCGGCGATCACCGGTGAGGGGGAGATCCGCTACTACCGATCGTCGCTGCCCGGACCCGGGTTCCGCTGCGGCGCGAACGAGGGACAGCCGTGCGCCTGGGGCGCGACGAAGGCCGTCCTGGCGCTTTCCCGGATCCCGGCCCCCAGCAGGACGTGCTGGGACGGTGGGCGAACCGGTACGCCTATGCCGGCAAGATGGTCTGCGACATCGACGTCCCCGGGCAGCCGAGCCGCTGGGTGACCCTGCGCGCGTGCCGCGTGCTCAAGGCCGTCGCCGGACATCCCGGCGTCGCGGCGAGTGCGGGCTAGCTGGGGACGGACGTTACCCGCTGATCGGCGTAGCCGTGCTCCGCGATCTCCCCGGCGCGGGCTCGATATGCCTCGGCGCTCGGCGGGGTCGGTGCACGGAACCCGTCGACCATCCGGTTGTACATCGAGAACGCGGCCGCGATGAGGACGGCGAGCTGGACGTCCGCGTCGGAGGCGCCCGCCGCGTGCGCGGCCGCGACGTCCGCGGCGGTCAGGTCGAGCGGCTGGCGGCGCACGGTCCGCGAGATGTGGAGCAGGGCCTGCATCTTGTCACCGAGGCCGTCCGACGAGCCGAGCTTGATCGTGTCGATCAGCGGCAGCCGGTCGGTCTCGCCGCTTCGCTCGAGCAGGGCGCCCGCGAACGCACCGTGCGAATCCATGCAGTAGAAGCAGTCGTTCGCGGCCGAGACCGCCGTCGCCAGCATCTCGCGTTCCGGGCGCTTGAGCGTGGCGCCGGGAAAATCGTTGACCAGCAGCTCGTCGGCCAGGCCGCGCAGGTGGACGCCGAGACCCGGCGTCAGGCGGATGGCCGCGAGGATGCCCGGTGCGTCCGGCAATCCGCCGACGAGCGGTGCTTGTTGCGAACGCGCGAGGCGCTCCTCATCTCGTGCCATGGCCCCGGTCTCCTGTGGTTCGGTTCGCGGATCGCGAGAGTATGCCGCACGCCACGACCGGACCGGTCCCGCCCGCGGCAGGCGGCATCGGTAGGCCGCGTCCGGTCAGCCGCCCGTCCCGGGCGGCAGCACCGCGACGTTGAGCCAGCGCGCCCCGGTGGCCCGCCGGACCGCGAAGGTCAGCGAGTACGGCGAGGCTCGCTGCGACTGCAGGACGCCGGCCGAATCGTAGGTCTCCTCGGTGACGAGGCCCCGGGACTGGAAGCCGAGGCTGGCGCCCGTCTGGACGCCGAACGGGACGATGAGCACGACGCGCACGCTGTCGAAGCGGTAGTGGGAGACGACGGTCCGGCCCGACGCCTGGGCGTCGCGGAGCCGGCCCTGCATCTCCTTGAGCCGGTCGCCGTGGTCCACGGCCGTCAGCAGTCCGGCGTCCCCCCGCAGCAGCGCCTGGTTCTCGATCTCGAGGTTCTGGGCGAGCGTGACCAGGATCTCGGGCGCCGCGTCGGCGATCGCGTGGTCGAAATCGGTGACGTCCTGCGCGACGGTGATCGGCGGGAGCGTGGCCGGGTCCACGATCCGTGGCGTGCCGGTCAGCATCTCGGTCGTGTCCGGAACGACGAGTCCGCGGGCCGGCGTCCCCGCGGCCACCACCGCGACCCCGAGGACCAGGATGGCGGCCGTGACGACGCCGACTCGCGCCGTACCGCGGGCGATCCCGGATCCGGTGATCCCGCCGCCCACGACCCGCCACGCGAAGCGACGGACCTCGTCGCCCGCGGTTCGCGGCTCTGGCAGCAGCCGGTCGAGCGCCGGGCGCACCGCGCAGATGACGACCAGGCCGGCGATGAGCCCGACCTTCGTGCCGAACTCGTTGGTCTGCGGCGCCATGAGCAGCGTGCTGGCCGCGGCCACCAGGAACCCGAACACGACCCGGCCGACGCGCCCGGCCGGCACGGTCTTCGGATCGGTGATCATGAAGAACAGAAAGATCATCACCTCCGGCGAGGTGACGATCACCCGCCAGAAGTCGAGGCCGCAGACCGGCGCGAACGCCCAGTTGGCGGTCATGCAGTGGCCCGACGCGGCCAGCAGCCCGGTGCCGGCCGCCAGCCCGACCCAGAACGTCGCCGCCAGCGCCAGCAACCGAAGCCGCCGGGTGATGAGCAGTCCGCCGCCCAGGATGACGAGGTAGGCGGCGAGCATCCAGGCGTTGAGCGGGGCCCACCAGAAGTCGAGCGGCTCGATGCGCGAGTTGCCGAGCACGACGAAGGCCAGCACGAGCCCGATGTTGGACGGGTTGAAGACGTGTGATCCGCGGTAGCGGATGACGTACTTCGTGAGCAGCGAGAAGGCGGCGATCCCCGCGAAGACGTGCCAGTCGGCGGTGCTCCACGGATCGTCCGGCCGGGTCCCGACGACGCGCAGGATGAGCGCCACGCCGCTTCCGGTCAGCATCGCGCTCGCCGGCCACACGAACGAGCGCGACTGGCGGAAGGTCAGGACGACCTCGATGACCGCGGTCGTCAGGATGGCCGCGAGGATCTGCGGCACGCCCACGCGGAAATGCAGCCCGACCTGACCGAGGACGTGGATCGTGATGATGACCGCGGCCACGTGCAGTCTCGGGTCGCGCACGCTCGGCAGGACGAGCGGGTAGGCGCTGCCTCCCAGCGTGAGCGTGCGGCTGGTCACATCGGCTCCCGGCGCTGGGCCCGCCCGGATCCCGGCGGGTGTGGCCTGAGTCTAGCGCCCCGACCGGCGGCCCCGGGACGTGTGGCCCCTGGCGGGCGACGCGACGGACTGGTCTCAGGCTGCTGGGAGCCCTGGCGACCGGCCGAGACGTCGGCCGGTGCAAGCAGGGTAGAGACGCACATGCGCGCGCACATCGATCCCGACCGCCAGTCCCGGCGCAGCCGTGCCCGGAGCGCGACTGGCTCGATTTCGTGCCGAGGCCGCGCGACTACCCATACCGATCCAATGGGGTCACCAGTTCGTATGCGCCAGGTGATCGCCAGCGCGTCCCTCCGCGGGCGAGCGACGCCGCGCTGCTTGGGTTGGGGCGCCGGCGTCGAGCACCGCGCGAGCCGTCGCACCCGCGCCGAAGCACGAGCCTGTCAGCCCCTGGGCGGCTCCGTGACGTGCGCGTGAACCGGGTCGAGATACGGGATCATGCGCCGGCCGTCGCCGGCCATCGCCCACAGGTAGTAGAGGGAGTAGCCCGGCGCCGCGACGACCGGGTGGTAACCGCTCCGGATCACCACCGCGTCGCCGTCATGGATGGTCCGCGCCT
>JACQEF010000217.1 GCA_016200745.1 Chloroflexota bacterium
CGGGGTCGGGGCCGGCGCAGAGGGGCTTGGTCCGCTCGCTGCTTTTCGCCCACAAGAAGCCTGAAGCTTACGAAGCGCTGGCAGCGGCGCAAAAGGCGGCTCCGGAGAAAGCCGAAGTGCTGCTGGCAGCCGATCGGGCGTGCTTCGTGGCCAAGCGCAGCGGGCGCGACCGCATCGCGACGGCCGCGGAAGGTCTGGCCCTGGCCGCCGAGTTCTCGCTCCAGGAGCCCACGCCGGTCGACCCGGTGGAACCGGGAGTCCTCTGACCCGTCACCGGTGCCCGCCGGGATCCGTCACCATGCCCGAGATGCGTGTCCGCGCGATCCCGTCCGCGGTCGTGGTGCTGCTCCTGGTCGCCGCACTGCCAGGCGTCGCGGGCTGTGTCCCGAGGCCGGCGAACCCGGCAACCCCGGCGGCGACCGCCATAGTGCCGAGCCCGGTTCCGGCCCGGCCGGACCCACGCCCGTCCCGTCCTTCGCGCGGCCGACGCCGCTGCCGGCACCGACCTTCCTGGCCTACGCGGTCAGGGCCGGCGACACCCTGACCTCCATCGCGCGCGAGTTCCGCACGACGCCGCGCAGCATCGCGTTCTGGAGCCGGGGCGAGCACCCGTCGCTGGATCCCGAGTCGGCCGCCTACCAACCCGACCGGCTCGAAGTCGGCTGGATCCTGCGGCTGATCCCGGATTCCGTCTTCGACGAGGACGAGCTGATGGACGCCACGCCGAGCCCGACCGCCAGCTGAGCCGGGACGCTATCGTGGCCCGATGCACGTCGCGCGATCGGCAGGCCCCAGGATCGTCGTGACCGTCGCGGTTGCGGCGCGGCAACGCGAGCCCGAGATCGCGGAACGGAAGAACCGGCTGTATGCCGACTGCCTCACCCGTCAGGGCGCCTCGCCGACCCTGCTCGACGCGACGATGCCGGCCGCCGATCGAGCCACCGCACTCGCCGCGATGGACGGACTCCTGTTGAGCGGTGGCGCGGATCTCGAGCCGGCCCGCTACGGCCGCCCGAACCAGGGCTCCACCGGCGTCGAGCCCGACCGCGACGCCCTCGAGGCCGAGGCGTGGGCGGCGGCGCAGGCGCGCGGCCTACCGGTGCTCGGCGTATGCCGTGGATTCCAGGCGATCAACGTCCTCTCCGACGGCACGCTCCTCCAGCATGTCGACGGCCATGCCGGACCCGGCTGGGGCCACGGGCCGGCGGCGACCCATCCGCTTCGCGTCGCGCCCGGAACCCGGCTCGCCCGGGTCCTGTTCCCGACCAACGCCCGGGGCGGCGTCCTGCAGGTCAACTCGTACCACCACCAGGCGATCCGGGCCGCGGACCTGGCCCCCGGGCTGGTGGCGAGCGCCTGGGCCGGCAGCCCGGCCGGTGACCTCGTCGAGGGTCTCGAGGCGGCTGACGGCCGGTTCCTCATCGGCGTCCAGTGCCATCCGGAGCGGATCGAGTCGACACCGCCCGCCTTCGAGCGGCTGTTCGCCGTCTTCGTCGACGCGGCCCGGGGACCGTTGAGCCGGCGCTAGAGGCGACCGGCCTCGATGATCCGCTCGAGGAACTGGCGGGTCCGCGACTGAGCCGGCGCACGGAAGATCACGTCGGGTGGGCCCTGCTCGAGGATCACGCCCTGGTCGAGGAAGCAGACCCGGTTGGCGATGTCGCGAGCGAACCCCATCTCATGGGTCGCGATCAGCATCGTCATGCCACCCGCGGCCAGCTCGCGGATCACGTTGAGGACCTCGGCCACCAGCTCGGGATCGAGCGCCGAGGTGACCTCGTCGAGCAGGAGCAGGTCCGGCTGCATGGCCAGGGCGCGGACGATCGCCACGCGCTGCTGCTGCCCGCCCGACAGCCGGTCCGGATAGTCGTGCGCCTTGTCCTCGAGCCCGAACCGCTCGAGGAGCGCCATCGCCGCCGCCTCGGCCTCGGCACGGCGCCGGCCCAGGACCTTCCGAGGAGCCAGCGTCACGTTGTCGAGGACGCGCATCTGCGGGAACAGGTTGAACGACTGGAAGACGATCCCGATCGAGCGCCGGACCCGGTCGACGTTCACGCCCTTCGCGGTGATCTCCGTCCCCTCGACCACGATCCGGCCTTCGTCGACCGGCTCGATGAGGTTGATGCATCGGAGGAGGGTCGACTTGCCGCTGCCCGAGGCGCCGATCAGGGCGATGACCTCGTGCTCGGCGACCTCGAGGTCGATGCCGCGCAGCACCTCGAGGCGCCCAAAGGCCTTGCGCAGACCCTGAATCGACAGGGCCGAGGTCACCGGGCGCCTCGGGTCGGGGCGCTGGCCACGCCGCGCCCCTGGGTCCCCGCGAGCGCGAGTGCGGCCCCGCCCTGGCGCCGCCGGACCTCGCGCGCGATCAGCCAGTCGGTGAGCCTGGCCAGCGGGATGGTCATCACGAGGAACACGAGGGCGGTGGCGAGGTACGGCGTGTAGTTGAAGCTGCCGGCCTGCTTGATGTAGGACTGCCGGAAGATCTCGACGACGCCGATGTAGGACACCAGGACGGTGTCCTTCTGGAGGCCGATGAAGTCGTTGAGCAGGGGCGGCACGACTCTCCGGACGGCCTGCGGCAGGATGACGTACCGGAGTGACTGGAACCGGCTGAGGCCCAGGGAACGCGCGGCGGCATCCTGGCTGGGGTGGATCGATTCGATGCCGGCCCGGTAGACCTCGGACACGTAGGCCGAGTAGATCAGGGTCAGCGCGACGACCGCGTAGAAGAACGGCTCGATCGGGACGCCGGCAATGCCGAGACCGGGGATCCCGAAGCCGAGGATGTAGATCACGAGGACGCCCGGCAGCGCGCGGAAGACGTCGACGTAGATCGTGGTGACCAGGCGGACCGGGAAGAAGACCGGCCCGGGCAGGCTGCGCAGGACGGCGATGACCATCCCGAGCCCGAGGATCAGGACCTCGGCGATCAGGAAGAGCTGGACGTTGACCGCGAACGACCCGACGATCGAGGGCAGCGACGCCGCGAACACCTTGCCGTTGAGGAACGACCGCTGGATGGCGGGCCAGCCCGGCGAGCTGACCACGATCCAGGCCAGCGCCCCGAAGAAGACGACGGTGCTGGCCAGCGCGATCAGGGTCGAGCGGAACGCCGAGGCGTCACCTCCACGGGGTCGTCGAGCCGGGCGACCGTCGCCCCGGCCCTGCAACCCGGACATCGAGGTTCGACGAGCGCGCGATCAGGGCTGGATGACCGGCGCGTTCGCCTTGTCGGACATCCATTCCTTCGTGATCGAGTCGAGCGAGCCGTCGGATTTCATGGCGCCGAGCGCCCCGTTGACGCAGGCGGTCAGGGGGTTGTCCTTGGCCAGGACCAGGCTGAAATGCTCCTGCTCGCCGCCGGTGGCCGGGAACTGGCCGACGATCACGCCTTTGCCGTCCATCTGGGCCGCGGTGACGTAGAACGCCGTCGGCAGGTCCACCACGAGGCCGTCGATCTGCTTGTTGTTGAGGGCGGTGATCGCCGCGTCGTTGCTGTCGTAGACGCGCGGCTCCTTCGTCGGCTTGATGACATTCACGATCGTGTTGTAGCTCGTGGTGCCGGCCTGGGCGCCGAACTGGAACGACGCCAGGTCCGCGAGGCTCTTCGCCTTGGCGATGGGCGATCCGCCGACCGCGACCAGCGACTGGTTCAGGAAGAAGTACCCATCGGACAGGTCGGCGGCCTGCGCCCGTTCGGGCGTGTACGAAACCTGGGCGAGATAGAAGTCGAACGGCTTGGGGCCGGGCGCGTACGAGTTGTCGAACTTCACCGGGGTCCAGGCGACCTCGTCCTTGGTGAAGCCGAGCTTGTCGGCGACGGCGTAGGCGATGGCGCTCTCGAAGCCGGTCCCGGTCGTCGGGTCGCCCGAGAACTCGGTGTCCCACGGCGGCGTGTTGCCACCGTCCTTCGGGAGGAAGTACGGCGCGTAGGCCGGGTTGTCCGTGCCGATCGTCAGCTTCCCCGCGCTGACCAGCGTCAGGCTGTCCTTCGCGCAGGCGTCCGCGGTCGGCGAGGGCGTCGCCTCGACGCTGGCCGACGGTGCGACCGACGGGGCGGTGGACTCGACGGCCGACGGGGACGGCGAGGCACCGGCGCTGCACGCGGCAACGAGGACCGCCGCGAACGCCGCGCCCGCGATTCGGATCGTAAACCGCATGGCTGTTCCTCCTGTGTGCTGACGGACAGTGAGTCTAGCCGCTGCCCCGGTGTCGGATCAGCCGGGGCGCACGCGCACCGGGCGATCGACGGACAGCCCGAGCCGTCTGGCGACGTCGCCCTGGTTGTCGGCGAGCTCGAGGTTGCCCTCGGAATCGGCCATCAGCAGCGAGGTCCCCGCGGGTACGCGTCCGAACGTTTGCTCCCAGACCGTCCGCTCCTCGACCGCGGGGGCGTCGCCGTGAGCGGGGAACTCGACGACGAGCGGCCGCCCGGGCGTCAGCGGCCCGATCGCGGCCTCGAGGTCGGCCGGGACGCCCGCGAAGGTCACGTTGCCGAAGACGAGGACGTGGACGATGACCGATTCGAACCGCCCCTCCCGGATCGCGGGGCGGACCTCGGGGAGCCGGACCAGGCGCTCGACCGGGACGGCCGGACCGACCGCCGCGAACGGGACGCCGCCGGCCAGGTGGGCGGCCATCGGCGCGAAGACGTCGCGGCCGTGGAAGCTGGCGCTGACGACGGGAAGCATCAGCTCGCGGTTCTCGAGCGAGCGCGCCTCGGCGATCCCGCCGAGGGCCTCGGCCGCCGGGATCAGCAGCCCGTTGTCGGGGCCGATCAGGATGTCGCCGCGGGCGGTGCGGAGGGCGATCGCGAGCCGGTCGGTTCCGACGCCGGGATCGACGACCGCGACATGGATGCCGACCGGCATGTACGGGAGCGCGAAGCGCAACGTTCCGGCGCCCTCCCGGATGGCGTACCGAGGGACCTGGTGCGTGATGTCGATGACCTCGGCATCGGGACAGATCCCGAACATGACGCCTCGGCAGACCGCCGGCGCGGCGGGGCCGAAGTCGGTCGTGAAGGTGATCAGGGGTCGCATCCGCGGATGGTACCCAAGCGCCACGCGACGGGTGAGGAGCCACGCCGTGCGGCGAATTCGCTGGGCAGGCGAGCCGGCCGGGTGTACGGTGGTTCGTGGCCGCCTCGCGACGGCCGCTCCAACGCCGCGTTTGACAGGGGGCTCCCACGTGAGCGGTACCGAGTTGCCCCGCGACCTGGGTTCCGATCAGGCGCTGGCAGACGCCGACCAGGTTGCGGCGACCGCCGACCAGAAGATCTCGGACGAGGACCGCGCGGGCTCGATGGCCGACCAGTGGAGCGCCCAGGCCGACCAGACGGCATCCGACCGGGACCAGGCCACCGCGGACCGGATCCACGCCAGCGGGCACATGACGGCCGCGGAGGAGCGCGACTACAAGGTGTCGCGGATGGATCGCGACATGGTGTCGTTCGCGCGCCAGAAGACCAGGATGGACCGGGCGCGCACGGCGATCCACCGGGAAGCGTCGGCGGCCAAACGCATCGGGTCCGGCACGAGGCGCGAACAGATCGCCGCCGGCCGCGCCGAGCGGGCATTGCGTCGCGCCGCAGGAGCCCTGCTCCACAAGGTCGCCGAGGCGGCGACCCGGGTGACGCACGGGACCGGCAGGGGCCCGAACTAGGCGGAGCCGCGCGGTCGCGGCGCCAGCCATTCTGGTTCCGACACACGTCGAATCGGCGCCGGGAGGAGGGACGGCGCCGCCTCGATGGAGCACCGAGGCGGCGAGAGGAGGGATTCGCCGCCGGGGCCCGGCGCCGGCCGTGAGCCAGGGCCAGACGAAGGATCGGGATGCCGCGATGCGCGCTGCGCTCGGTCGCCCATGGCCCACGTGTCCTGCGTTCCTGGCTCCGCCGGCTGGTCCGGTCGGGTGCGGTGCGGACATGATTCTCCGGGCACGATCCGTGACGCGATGACCCTCCGGTCCCAACCGCCGTGGTACTTGCGGCCATAGACTCTGCGGGTGCGGGTCCGCAGGTTCGAAATGCGACTGATCGGGAGTGCCCTGGTCGCCTGCTGGCTGGTGTCGGGCGGACTGATCCTTCTCACGTACCGGCCCGGCGGGCCGTTCGACCTCGTCGTCGGATTGACCACGCTCGGGCCGATCGCGATCGCCCTGACCGGCGTCATCTGGCCGCCCGTCGCGCGTGGCGATGTCGCGTTTCCCACGATCGTCTGGCTCGGCCTCGTCGGGCTGCTCTGCCTCATCCCGTCGATCGCCGGGATCGTCCCGCAGCTGACCACCTTCGGCTCGCGGACCCTGCTGCCGTCGATCGAGGCGGTCTACCCCTGGCTCGTCGCCTTGCTCGCGACCAGCCTGTTCAGCGGCTTCGGGGTCGCGCGGCGCCTGCAGGGCGGGTCGGCGATCCGGCGACGGCGGATGCTGGCCGGGCTGGCGTTCGCCCTGCTGGCCACCGGGCTGTCAGGCGCGGCGTTCGGGGCGGCGGCGGTGGCGAACGAGATGGCGCTGCGCGACCGGCCGACCGCCGCGTCGCGGTTCGGCCCGACGATCGGTGCCGAGCAGCCGCCGCTGTGCGACATGCCGCTGGCGGCCGGCCGAACCGCTCGCCTGGCCCTCCACCTGGAAGGGACCATCGATCTCCGTCCGCTCGGCTCGGTCGACCTGGCAGGCGTCCGGGTCGGCGACGACTTCCGCTGGCAGGCGTACGTCGCGACGAGCGACCAGCTCGGCCTGTACGGCGAGGCCCGGAGCGGCGGGCAGGGCTGGCTTCGCACGCCGTCGACCGGCTGGCACCTCGTGCCGGCCGGCTCGGTCAGCGACGGCACGATCGACGCGCAGGCGCTCGCCGTCGCGCTCAGCGAGGGCTATCGGGCAACCGCCGAGGACCGCGGGGTGGAGGTCATCGAGGGTGCCCGGGCGCGGCGCTGTCGCGTCGCGGTCGACGGCGAGATCTTCGAGTCGGCGTTCCCGCCGGTCCGGCTGCTGGTTGGCACGGCCGACCTCCATCGGTGGCGCGGCCAGCTCGACTACTGGGTCTTCCTCGACGGCGAGGTCGGCCAGGTCGCCGGCAGCATCAACGGCGAGGCGACGGCCGTGGTTCCGGAGGCGATCCAGGGCACGGTCGAGGTCCTGCTCACGGCCACGGAGCGCGGGGAGGACCTCGTCGTCTATCCTCCTGACAGATGACGCTGGACGACGAGCGTGGGCCGTACGCCGCGAAACGCGATCGGCTCGCCCGGATGACACGCCTCGTATCCATCCTGCAGGCACACCCCGATGGCGTCCGGACGGCCGACGTCGCCGAGCGGGTGGGCATGTCGGTACGGACCGTGTATCGCGACCTCCGTGCCATCGACGAGGAGATCGGCGTCCCGGTCTGGGCCGACGGTGGACGCTGGGGGATCGACCAGGAGAAGGCCTTCCTGCCGCCGCTCAAGCTCACGCAGAGCGAGGCCATGGCGGTAGTCCTGTCCGCCCGCCTGATGGTCCGCTACGCGGACAAGTACGACCCGGACCTGGCGTCCGCCTTCGAGAAGCTGGAGCAGGGCCTGCCGCCGGCCCTCGCGGAGCACGTCGAGCGGACGCTCGACATCCTGTCCAAGGCGCCCCGCGACGAGCGGTTCATCGCCAACGTCCGGCTCCTGACGAAGGCCTGGGCGGAACGCCGTGTCGTGACCATCGACTACGAACCGGCGCTCTACGACCGTGGCGCCGCTCCACGCCGGGCGACGGTGCGCCCGTACCTCCTCGAGCCGTCGCTCCAGACCCACGCGCTCTACCTGATGGGATTCGACGAAGAGCGGGCGGCGCTCCGGACCTTCAAGATCGAGCGGATCCGGA
>JACQEF010000171.1 GCA_016200745.1 Chloroflexota bacterium
ATGTCGTAGAAGCGGGTCATGGGCCGCGATTCTAGCGGCATGGTCGCGTACCATCTGTTGAGCCCCCGTCAGGCGGGGCCCGAGGAGACATCCGTGCGTCATCTCTTGTTGTGGGCTGCCAGGAATCGGTGGCTCAAGGACCGGCTTCCCCGCATGCGCTTCGTCCGCCGCGCCGTCCGGCGGTTCATGCCGGGCGAGACCCTGGCCGACGCCCTCGGGGCGGCGGTGCCGCTCCAGGCGGCCGGCATCCGGACGCTCTACACGCATCTCGGCGAGAACCTCGCGAACCTGGCGGAGGCCGACCAGGTCGCCGATCACTACATCGCGGCGATCGACCAGATCGTTGCGGCGGGGATCGACGGCGAGGTCTCGGTCAAGCCGACGCAGCTGGGCCTCGACCACGACGCCGACGCCTGCCTGGCCCACCTGGTGCGGATCGCCGAGCACGCCGCCGCAGCCGGCTCCTACCTCTGGGTCGACATGGAGGGGAGCGCGTACTGCGAGGCCACGGTAGCGCTGTACGAGCGGTTGCGGGCCGTGCAACCGAAGACCGGCATCTGCCTCCAGGCGTACCTGCGCCGGACGGCGGCCGACATCGAGCGGCTGCGGCCGCTCGACCCCGCCATCCGCCTGGTCAAGGGCGCTTACGAAGAACCGTCGTCGATCGCCTACACGAGCCGGCGGAGCATCGACGCCAACTTCCTCGGGCTCGCGGTGCGGTTCCTGCTCGACGGTCGCGGCCGGCCGATCCGGCTCGGCCTCGGGACGCACGACGTGAACCTCATCGAGCAGGTGGCCGACCAGGTGGAGGCCGCCGGCATCGGCAAGGATGGGTTCGAAGTCGAGATGCTGTACGGCATCCGCGAGGACCAGCAGTACCGGCTGGCCGCCGCCGGCTACCAGGTCCAGGCGCTCATCTCGTACGGCGAGCACTGGTACCCGTGGTACATGCGCCGCCTCGCCGAGCGGCCGGCGAACCTGTTCTTCGCCCTGCGCCAGCTGCTGCCGTAGCGCGCAACCCGGCGGCCCGGACGCGGCTCGCCGTTCGCGGCCCGCGGCGGCGGTCGAGTACCCTGTCCGCGGGCCGGTAGCTCAGCGGCAGAGCACGGGACTTTTAATCCCTTGGTCGTGGGTTCGAATCCCACCCGGCTCGCCAGGCAGGCACGATTGTGCCGGCAGCCCAATCCCGTCGATCAGGCGGCGGCGCCGAGCCGCCAGGGCCGCGGCTCCTCCTCCTGGACGCCCCTCGGCCAGGGGAGCGTGGCGTCCGATCGAACGAAGGGGCCGAAGCCGAGGTCCTCGTGACCGGCCATGAGCCGGACAGCGACGACGATGGGGAGGACGGTCACGGCCAGGACGAACACGACCTGGAAGAGCTCGATGGGGACGTTCACGACGGTTCTCCAAGGTGGGCGGTGGGTTGGCGCTGGCCGCATCGTGCCGGCCGGAGCGCTGCCGCCCAAGCGGCAACCGTCAGCCCCGACGGTGGACGGATGACGACCCGGGCGACGCGGGCCCGACCCAGCCGACGGCTGGCACGGGCGCCCGCGCGACGACAGAATGGCGGCATGACGCTCGAGATCCGCCGGTTCGCCGATGTCGACGGGTTCCTGGCCGTATCCGGCGGCTTTCTCGAGGCGCGCGAGGCCGAGCACAACCTGATCTTCGGCATCAGCTCGTACGTCCGCGACCAGCCGAACGTCTTCGGCGAGGGGACGCCGTACTTCGCGGCAGCGCTCGCCGGCGACCGCGTCGTGGCGGTTGCGCTGCGCACTCCGCCGCATACCCTCGTCCTGAGCGAGATCGACGATCCGGGCGCCATCGACCGGCTCGTCGCCGACAGCCTCGAGGACGACCTGCCCGGCGTCCTGGGACCGGTCGAGCATGCGCACGCGTTCGCGGAGCGGTGGGCCGCGAGAGCCGGGCAGTCGTGGCGGCATCACCTCGCGGAGCGGATCTTCCGGTTGCGCGCGGTGGTCCCGCCCCCGCCCGTCCCGGGCAGCCTCCGGATCGCAACACCGGGCGATCGTGACCTGGTCGCGGCGTGGATCCGGGCCTTCATGGACGAGGCACTCGGTGAGGACGACCCCGATTCGGCAGAGGCGCTGACCGACCGCTGGCTCCACGGACGCGGGCGGACGCTGTACCTGTGGGAGGACGGCGAGACCGTGTCGCTGTGCGGCGTGGGCGGGGCGACCCCGCACGGCATCCGGATCGGGCCGGTGTACACGCCGCCGGCCGCCCGGCGTCGCGGCTACGCGAGCGCACTCGTGGCCGAGGCGAGCCAGCTCCAGCTCGATGCCGGCCGGCGGTTCTGCTTCCTGTTCACAGACCTGGCGAACCCGACGTCGAACCACGTGTACCAGGCGATCGGCTACGAGCCGGTCCGCGACGTCGACGAGTATCGGTTCGAACGCTCCTGACGTTCGCGGGTGGCCGCTCGGCGCTCACCGACCCCGAGTCGCAACGAAGCCGCCGCAGTGCCCGGTGTTCGGCACCCAACCGAATCCTTGTCGGTCCTGCCACGGGGTCGCTCGTGACCGTGTCGCTTCGTAGCCTTCCGGACATGCCCGCACGTACCACGGGCCTGGATCACCGGAGGGCGATCGCGAGATGGATACCGGAGACACCGCGTGGATGCTGATGTCCACCGCGCTGGTCATGATCATGCTGCCCGGCCTGGCCCTCTTCTACGGCGGCCTGGTGCGCAGCAAGAACGTCCTGTCGACGGTCATGCACAGCTTCTTCGGGCTGGCCCTGGTCAGCGTCGTCTGGGTGGTCGTCGGGTTCAGCCTCGCGTTCGGGCCCGACCAGGGCGGTCTCGGCCTGATCGGCGGGCTCGACTTCGCCCTGTTCAACGGGGTCGGCCTGGCGCCCAGCCCGGTCTATGCCACGACCATCCCGTTCGTCCTGTTCGCGGGCTTCCAGCTGATGTTCGCGGCGATCACCCCGGCCCTCATCACCGGCGCCTTCGCCGAGCGCAAGCGGTTCGCCGCGTTCGTCCTGTTCACGGTCCTGTGGTCGGTCCTGGTCTACTCGCCGATCGCCCACTGGGTGTGGTCGGCCGACGGCTGGCTGTACAAGCTCGGCGCGCTCGACTTCGCCGGCGGCACGGTCGTCCACGTCAGCTCCGGCGTGTCGGCCCTCATCGTCGCCCTGCTCATCGGGCGGCGGACGACCAACGGCGAGGCGACCACCCCGCACGACGTGCCGATGACCGTCCTCGGCGCCGGGTTGCTGTGGTTCGGCTGGTTCGGCTTCAACGCGGGCTCGGCCCTGTCGGCCGGGGGTCTCGCCGCCAGCGCGTTCATCGTGACCAACACCGCGGCCGCCGCGGCGACCATCACCTGGGTCCTGGCCAGCTACCTCCACAAGGGCAAGGCCAGCGTCGTCGGGGCCGCCTGCGGCGCGGTCGCCGGGCTCGTCGCGATCACCCCGGCGTCGGGCTTCGTGGGCGTCGGCGGGGCGCTGGTCATCGGTCTGGTGGCCGGCGGCCTGTGCTACAGCGCGACCCTGCTGCGCGAGCGGATCAAGGTCGACGACGCGCTCGACGTGTTCGCCGTCCACGGCGTCGGCGGCATGTTCGGGGCCCTCGCCACCGGCGTCTTCGCCACGGCCGCCGTCCAGCCCGCCTTCACCGGCCTGCTCGAGGGCAACCCGACCCAGCTCCTCCACCAGGTCGTCGCCGTCGGGGCGACGACCGGCTACGCGGTGGTCGCCACGTTCGTCATCGTCAAGGTCGTCGACGTCATCCTCGGCATCCGGGTCAAGCCCGCCGACGAGGCGCTCGGCCTCGACCTCGCGGCCCACGGCGAGGTTGCCTATCAAGTGTGACCCGGCGTCGCGGGACGATGCCCTCCCCATCGTCCCGAGTCGCATCAACTGAGATCGGCCGCTGTCGTACTCCTCTCGACGGCGGCCGATCCGTCACTCGCTCGGAGACGCACTCATGGAGCCTGGCCAGCGACCCCGCAACCGTCGTCCCGCCACCCCGTTGTACGACGCGCGCTTCGAGCATGACGCCTGCGGCGTCGGCTTCGTCGCGGACGCCGGCGGGCACTCGCGCGACCGGGTGCTGCCGCTGGCGCTGGCCGGGCTCGGCGCCCTCGGCCACCGGGGCGCCTTCGGTGCCGATGGGGAATCGAGCGACGGGGCCGGCGTTGCGCTGCCGCTCGACCGCTCGCTCCTCGAGCTGATCGCCGGGTCCGACGCGGCCGCCCGGCGGCCGGGCATCGTCTCGCTCTTCCTTCCGCGCGGCCGGTCCGTCGGACGCGAGGCGCGCGCGCTCGTCGAATCGGTCTTCGCCGCCGCCGGCCTGCCGGTGACGGCCTGGCGGACCGTCCCGAGCGACGTTGCGGCACTGGGCGCCGCGGCCACGGAATCGCGCCCGGCGTTCGCTCACGCGCTCGTGGCCCGTCCGGCCCGGACGGCCGATGACGACCGTCCGCTGGGTGACGACGCCTTCGAGCGCCGGCTGATCATCGCCCGGCGCCGTCTCGAGACGGCGGCTCGGGCCCACGGCGGCGACCTGGCCGAGATCGCGGTCCCGTCGGCCTCGGCCCGCACGATCGTCTACAAAGGGCTCGTGATCGGCGGCCGACTGGCCGACCTCTACCCCGACCTGCGGGCCCCATTGCGACTCAGCTACGCGGTCTTCCACCAGCGGTACGCGACCAACACGCACCCGGTCTGGCGCCTGGCCCAGCCGTTCCGGTCGATCTCGCACAACGGCGAGATCAACACCGTGCGCGGCAACCGCGAGGAGGTTCGCGGCCGCTCCGGCGACACCGCGACGTCCGCGCTGGCGCGCGAGTTGCTCGCCTCCGGGCCGCTGCTGTCCCCCGACGGATCCGATTCGCTGTCGCTCGACGAGGCGCTCGAGCTCCTGCTGGTGACCGGCTGGGAGCTCACCCCCGCCCTGCTGACCGCCATCCCCGAGTCGCTCGCCGTCCGACGCGCTCCGCATCCCCACGTCGCGACGCTACGCCGCCGTACGGCCGGATTCCTGGCGCCGTGGGATGGGCCGGCGGCCATCGTCTTCGCCGACGGGCGGCGAGTCGGCGCGCTGGTCGATCGCAACGGGCTTCGCCCCGCGGCCTTCTCGGTGACCCGCGACCGGCTGGTGGCCGTCGCGTCCGAGGCGGGTGCCGTCCCGTTCAGCGCGGCCGAGACGGTGCGCCGCGGCCGGCTGGGACCCGGCCAGCTGCTGCTCGTGGAGCCGGGCCGGCAGGCCATCCTCGAGGACGCAGACGCGAAGCACCACGTGCTGCGCCGGCTGCCGATTCACGATGCGCCCCGCGCAGTCCACGAGGACCGGCTCGAGGCGGCGATCCCGGGCCACGACGAGCACACCCCGCACGCACTCCGGCACCTGGCCGGGCTGGACGCCGAGCGGGCCCGGCTCGACATCAAGACGATGGCCCTCGAGGCGCACGAGCCGCTCTGGAGCATGGGGGACGATACCCCGACCCCGGGACGTGCCCGGGTCGACCGCCCCGTGGCGGACCACCTGCGCCAGGCCTTCGCCCAGGTCACGAACCCGGCGATCGATCCGGAACGCGAGCGCGTGGTCATGGACCTGCGGGTGGAGCTCGGCCGTCGTCCGGCGTTGCTCGGCGGCATGCCGCGAGCGCCGCGGACGGCCCGCCTGGAGCGGCCGATCGTCGCCGACATGGACGGGCTGCTCGTCGGCGTCCGGGATGAGGGCGCCTCGATCCGCGTCCTCGACGCGACCTGGGATCCCGCGGCCGGTCCGGCTGGGCTGACCACCGCCCTTGACCGCCTCGCACGCGACGCGGTAACGCGATCGCGGGCCGGGGCGACGATCCTCGTGGTCACCGACCGCGCCTGGTCGACGGACCGGCTGCCCGTCCCCTCCATCCTGGCGACCGGGGCCGTCCACACCGCCCTGACCGCCGCCGGCCTGCGCGGTCGGACCGACATCGCCGTCAGCGCGGTCGACGTCTTCGACGTCCACGCCATGGCCATGCTCCTGGCGGTCGGCGCGACGGCCGTCCAGCCGCGCCTCGCGATCGAGCTGGCCGCCGAGCTGGCCGGGACCCGGGGCGCCGAGGACAAGGCGCCGGTCGACACCGTCGCCTCGCTCCTCGACGCGTTCGAGGCCGGGCTGCGCAAGACGCTGGCCAGGATGGGGATCAGCGCGGCATCGTCGTACATCGGCGGCGCCCTCATCGACGTCGTCGACCTCGACGCGTCGGTCGTGGCGCGCTGCTTCCCGACGGCCGCCGCCTGGCCGGGCCGGACGACGCTCGACGACCTTGCCGCTCGCCAGCTGCGACGGCGCGAGGCCGCGCTGGCCATCCCCGAGCCCGCGGCCGGCCGCGAGCCACGCCTGCCCGACCCGGGGTTTGCCCGCTTCCGCGCCGACGGCGAGGCCCACCTGTTCTCGCCGCGGATTGCCACCGAGATCACGCTTCTCGCCGTCGGCGGCGCCGATGGCGTCGAGCCCGGCGACATCGATGCCCAGCTGGCGCGTTACCGGTCCGCGCTGGCTCGCCCGCTCGCCGATCACGCGGTCCCGCGCGACGAGCTGCGCATCCGTCGCGTGCGGACCCCGCTCGCGCTGTCCGAGGTCGAGGACGCCGCGGCCATCGTCCGCCGGTTCGTCGTGTCGGCGATGAGCGTGGGGGCGCTCAGCCCGGAGGCACACCAGGCCTTGACGATCGGGATCCAGCGAGCCGGCGGGTCGGCCAACACCGGCGAAGGCGGCGAGGATCCGGCCTGGTACACGCCGGGGCCGGACGGACGGCGCCACGACGCCCGGATCAAACAGGTCGCCTCGGCGCGGTTCGGGGTGACGGCGGCCTATCTCGCCCGAGCCGACCAGCTCGAGATCAAGATCGCCCAGGGGTCCAAGCCCGGCGAGGGCGGGCAGCTGCCCGGCCGCAAGGCGACCGCGTACATCGCCGCGCTGCGTCGCGGCCAGCCGGGGCAGAGCTACATCAGCCCGCCGCCGCACCACGACATCTACTCGATCGAGGATCTCGCCCAGCTGATCGCCGACCTGCGCGCGATCAATCCGCGGGCCCGGATCGGCGTCAAGCTGGTCGCCGGCCGCGGGGTCGGGACGATCGCGGCGGGCGTGGCCAAGGCCGGCGCCTCGTACATCCACCTGTCCGGCCACTCCGGCGGGACCGGCGCGTCGCCCCTGTCGTCGATCAAGCACGTCGGCGCGCCGTGGGAGCTCGGTCTGGCCGAGGTCCACCAGGTGCTGCTCCGCAACGACCTGCGCGACCGGGTGGCACTCCGCACCGACGGCGGCCTGCAGACCGGGCGGGACCTGCTCATCGCGGCCCTGATCGGGGCCGAGGAGTTCGCATTCGGGACGGCGGCGCTGATCGCGGTCGGCTGCGACATGGCCCGGCAGTGCCATCTCGACACCTGCCCCACCGGGATCGCGACGCAACGCGAGGACCTGCGGGCCAAGTTCGCCGGCACGCCCGACGCGGTCGCCCGCTTCTTCAACGCGATCGCCGAGGACCTGCGCCGCGAGCTTGCGGCGGTCGGAGCGCGGTCCGTCGGTGAGCTCGTCGGCGAGAGCCGGCGGCTGCTGGTGCCGCTGCCCGCGGCGCGGGCCGAGCTGGCACCGGTGATCGGCGCCGGACGATGGGGCGCGGACGAGACGCGCAGGGCGAACCCGGCCGGCGCCGATCGCGACATCCGGCGCGAAGCCGCCTCACCGCTGGAGGCGGCGATCTCGGCTGCCTTCCGCGGCCAGGGGTCGGTGACCGCGGCCGGGCTGCGGCTGTCGACCGCCGATCGCTCGTTCGGGGCCGGGCTCACTGGCGCGCTCGAACGCGGCGACCTGCACGGCCCGGTCCGGCTGGAGCTCCAGGGTGCGGCCGGCCAGTCGTTCGGCGCGTTCGCCGGCCTCGGCATCGACCTGCGCCTGACCGGCCAGGCCAACGACTACGTTGCCAAGGGCCTGTCCGGCGGACGGATCACCGTCACCCCGGAGGCCGAGCTGGGCGCCGCCGCGGCCACCGAGGCGATCGCCGGGAACACCGTGCTCTATGGCGCGACCGCCGGCCGGCTCCACCTGGTCGGCCGGGCCGGGATGCGCTTCGCGATCCGCAACAGCGGTGCCGAGGCCGTCGTCGAGGGGATCGGCCCTCACGGCTGCGAGTACATGACCGGCGGCACGGTCGTGGTCCTGGGACCGATCGGGGCCAACTTCGGCGCCGGCATGACCGGCGGCCGGGCGTACCTTTACGACCCGAGCGGCCGCCACGTCGCTGCCCTCGACGTGCGGAGCGTCGCGGCCCTCCGGCTCGGCGCGGCGATCGCCGATCGGGCGGACGGCCCGGCGCGCATGGACGAGCTGGTCCGCCTGCTCGAAGGCCAGCGCGCCGCCGGTTCGCAGCTGGCCGACAGGTTGCTGCGGGAGGCCGATCTCGGGGCGTCGTTCTGGCTGGTCGAGCCATTCGTCCAGCCCGCGACGGTCGAGGCGGCGACAGGCGACGCGAACGGCGTGGCCACACGCTCCGCGAGCGCGGGCTCGACCCCGCAACCCGACCGCAACGCAGCCGTCCCCGTTTCGGCGCCGACACCGGAGCACGGTGTTCCTACGATGGATCGAACGTGGGGACGCGTCACCCCGGGCTAGACGTGTCGTCCTCCCCTTCAGCTCATCCCATTCGGGAGGTATCGGCATGATCCATCCGTCCGACTCCGAGATTGGCTCCACGGCCGTTCGCGACGGGCGCCTCGCGCCCGTGACCTGCGCGGCCTGCGGCTGCCGCCTGGCGACGTCCGGCGACGCGTTCGTCCACTTCCAGGGGTTTGCCGGGCGCGACGCGCGAGGCTGCCGGATCGACTGCGCCGAGGCGGCGCACGACGCCGCCGGCCGGCCGGTCACGCTCGCCGTCTGACTCCGGCCCCGCGCCGAGCGAGCTCGGCGCGGCAGCCCGCGGCGACGAGCCGCGGAGTGCGGGCCGTCAGCCCGCTCGCTCCTCCTCGGTCACGATCCGATAGCCCACGCCTCGCACGGCCACGACCTGCGGGCCGCCGACCGCCTCGACCTTTGAGCGGAGGCGGGCAAGGTGCGGCTTCAGCCAGAGCAGGTCGGGATCGGGCTCGGCCGGCCAGCCCGATCGAGCCAGCTGCAGGTGCGGGACGATGTCCCCGCCGGCGCGAACCAGGGCTTCGAGCAGGCGGAACTCCGTGGGCGTGAGTGCCAGCCCGGTCTCGCCGACGCGCGCCTCGTGGCGCCCCGGCTCGATGACCAGGTCGCCGACCGTGAGCGGCCCTCCCCCCGACGCCCCGAACGCGGCGGAGCGATCGACCCGGCGCATGATCGCGCTGATCCGGGCCAGCAGCTCGCCCTTGCCGAACGGCTTGGTCAGGTAGTCGTCCGCGCCGATGCCGAGCGCCCGGACCTTGGCCGCCTCGCCGCTCTCGCCCGACACGACCAGGATCGGGGCGGGGCCGACCGCGCGCATCTGGCCCGCGACGTTGAACCCGTCCGGCCCCGGCATCGCCAGGTCGAGCAGGACCAGGTCGGGATGCTCTTCCCGGAACCGCTTGACCGCCGTCAGGCCGTCGTAGGCGGTGATGACCTGGTGGCCCTCGGTGCAGACGAGCGCGGTGATGGCCCCCACCATCGCGGGGTCGTCGTCCACGACGAGGATTCGGAGGGGGCGGCTACTCATCGCGATCTTGGACCTCACTCGTGCGTGACGGCTGATGGTGACGCATCAGATGGCGACCACGGCCGGCAACGCCACGACGAATCGTGCGCCATGCGGCCGGGCAGGTTCGCACCACAGGCGGGCGCCCATCGATTCGCCGAGTCGCTTGGCGGCATACAGCCCGATGCCGGACCCTCGGGCGGTATGCGTGTCGCGCCGAGCGTAGGGCTCGAAGATCCGCTCGCGCCATTCGTCGGGGATCCCCGGGCCTTCGTCCGAGACGCCGAGCTGGACGACGCCTTCGTGGAGGCCCCACTCGATCCGGATCGCGGTCTCCGGCGGCGCGTACTTGACGGCGTTCTCAACGAGGTGCTCGAGGATCTGGCGGAGGCGAGGCGGGTCGGCCAGGCCGTGGAGGCGCAGGCTCGGCTCGATCTCGACGCGGTGGCGTTCGAGGATCGGCTGCAGGGAGGCCACGACCTCCTCCACCAGCGCGCGGAGATCGACCGGCGTGACCGCGGCCGGCCCCTCGGGTACCACCCGGACGGAGGCCAGGATCGAGTCGACCAGCCGGTCCAGGCGCTCGATCTGCTCGAGCGTGGCACGGTGCCAGGCCGCTCGCGTCTCTCGCCGGGCGAGGTCGCGCGACTCGCGGCCGCGCAGCGGCGGCTCGTCGGCGAGCAGGTCGGTGTAGGCGCGGACAACGGCGAGCGGCGTGCGCAGCTCGTGGGTGACCAGCGCGATCAGCTCGCTGCGCGCCTCGTCGATCGCCTTGAGCGCCTCGACCCGCGCCTCGGCCTCGGTCTGCTGACGGCCCTTCTCGATGATCCCGGCGAGCAGGTCCGCGACCGCGCCGAGCTGAGCGACGTCGTGCTCGCTGAAGTCGCGCGACTGCTCGGTCTGGACGTTGAGGACGCCGACGATCTGGTCGTGCCAGGTCAACGGCACCGACAGCATGGACGCCACGAAGCGGCGCTGGTCGATGCCCCGGACCCACAGGAACCGCGGGTCGGCCCGGACGTCGGGGATGACCGCCGGCCGCCGGCTCGCGGCGACGCGTCCGGTCACGCCCTCGCCGAACGGGACGCGCGCCCGGCCGATCTGGAAGCGATCCAGGCCGTTCGTGGCGGCGAGGG
>JACQEF010000172.1 GCA_016200745.1 Chloroflexota bacterium
GAACGGCCAGCCGTCCGCTACCGTCGAGCTCCGTGGCCTGGGCGTCGCCGTGGAGATCCCCGGCACCCTCAAGGGCGGCGGCAAGCTGGCGGTCGGAGCGGGCGGCCAGTTGAGCGCACTGCTGGACGTGGAGGTCATCCCGGCCAAGATCCAGGTCGTCGGCGCGTTGCAGATGAACCCCCCGCTCACGCAGATCGACGTCGGCGTGCGCTTCGCGACCGGCCTGCCATTGGGCGCCAGCGGCCTGGGGCTGTACGGGTTCCTCATGGCGGTCTCGAGCCGCGTGTTCACCCAAGAGCTGCGGAACTCGCCCGGGATGCTCGAGGCGGTGCGCAACATGGTCCCCGGAGTGGACATGACCACGACGGCCGGGTTCCTCCAGCTGGCGTTCGTGGACCTCGGGCTGGTCCTCGTGGCGCTCGCGGCGGCGACGTTCGTCGCCGGCCGGGCGTCGGACGAATCGGGGGGGCGGCTCGAGCTGCTCCTGAGCACGCCGCTTACCCGCGCCCGCTGGACGATCGCCAGCGCGATCGGCGTCTGGCTCGCGATCGTCGTGACCGACGCGCTGCTCGCGGCATCGATCGCCGTCGGCGTCGGCCTGGCCGGCAGCGATCCGGTCCAACCGCTGATCGGGTCGGTGGCCCTGGCACTCTACGGGGCCGCGATGGCCGGGATCGGTCTGGCCGTCGGCGGCCTCACCCGGGCATCGTTCGCCGCGCCGGCGGTCCTGGTCGTCGCCATCGGGTCGTCGCTGGTGGACATCCTCGGGGACGCCCTGGGCCTGCCCGACTGGTTCCGCCAGATGGCGCTGAGCTCGCACATGGGCGAGCCGATGGTCGGCACATGGGACCCGGTGGGCGTGGCCGTCAGCCTGATCCTGGCGGTCGGCGGCCTCGGGCTGGGTCTGTGGGGCATGCGCCACCGCGACGTCAGCACTTGACCATGGACCGGACGCAGCCCGGTCTCGTGGCCGAGGCGCCCGGCCCGGCGCCTCGGCCGCCACGGGAGGATCTCGCCACGGTGAGGAAGGCAGCGGAGCAGCGGCCCGGCGACACGCAACGCTGGTTGCTCCTCATCTACCGGATCCAGGCCGGTTCGTCCAGCCGTCGCACGTACGTCTGGCGGCAGCTCCGCCAGCTGGGCGCGGTCTACCTCCAGCAGGCGGTCGCGGTCCTCCCCGACCGGCCGGAGCTCCGGGCCGGGCTCGACCAGCTCGGCGCCCGGATCCGCGCCGTGGGCGGCGCGGTGTCGCTGCTCGAGACGGCCTCGCCGTCGGCCCCCGGGGGGGCGGCTCTGGTCGGCCGCTTCAACCTCGCCCGGGACGCCGAGTACGACGAACTCGTCGAGAGCGTCGAGCGGTTCGAGGACGAGATCCGGCGCGAGGCCCGCAAGAGGCGATTCATGTTCGCCGAGCTCGAGGAGAGCGAGACCGACTGGGAGAAGCTCCGGCGCTGGTTCGCGCGCCTGACCGAACGCGACTTCTTCGGGGCCGCGGGCCGTGCCGATGCCGAGGCAGTGCTCTGGGTTCGCTGACCTTCAAGTTCCGCTTCGTCATCCTGGTGGCCTGGTCGGTCGCCGCGATCGCGGCCCTCGCGTTCGCGCCTTCGCTGGCCAAGGTCGGCTCGACCGACCAGAGCTCGTTCCTGCCACCGGCGACCGAGTCCGTCCGCGCTCGCGTGGCGCTCGAACGCGCCTTTCCACGGGAGGTCTCGGCCGGGTCGGCAACGATCACCTTCTCCCGCGAATCGGGCCTGACCGACGCCGACCGCGCGTACATCGCCGAGACGGCCGCGTGGATCACGGGCCCGGACGCCCCCGCCGACCTGCGCGACATCGTGTCCAGCGTCCAGACGCCGGTCTCCGAGCCGGAACTCGAGTCGCTGATGCGCAGCACGGACGGCAAGCTCGAGCTGATGACGGTCAACCTGACCGTGAACCCGCTGGCTGGCGGCGATCGGGCAGTGGAGGCGTTGCGCGCCCATTTCGGGCAATCGCTCCCTGCCGGGATGCAGGCGCACGTGACCGGGTCGGCCGGGATCAGCGTGGACTACATGAGCGCGATCCTGCGCGGCACCGACAGCACGCTGCTGGTGACGATCGTGCTGGTCGTGATCATCCTCTTGCTCGTCTATCGCGCCCCCCTCGCCGCGCTCGTCCCGCTCGCCACGATCGGCGTCGCCTACCTGGTCTCGCGCGGCGTGCTCGGCTATCTGGCCGACGCCGGCTGGAAGATCTCCTCGCTGCTGGACACCTTCGTGGTGGTCCTGGTCTTCGGCGTCGGGACCGACTACACGATCTTCCTGATCTCGCGCTATCGCGAAGAGGTCAGCAAAGGCGACTGGCATGCCGCGTCGCGGATGACCGTCAAGCGCATCGGCGCGGTCATCACCGCGAGCGCGGCGACGGTGATCGTGGGGCTCGGTTCCATGGCCTTCGGCGAGTTCGGGATGATCCAGACGACCGGACCGGCCCTGGCGATCGTCATCTTCGTGACGCTCCTCGTCGGGCTGACCCTCGCGCCTGCCCTGCTCGGGATCTTCGGCCACTACCTGTTCTGGCCCCGGCACGAGCGCGACGAATCCTCGGTCGACGCCGGCAGCCTGTTCGCGCGCCTGGCCACGCTCGTCTCCCACCGTCCGGCGCTCGTCACCGGCGCCCTCGTCCTGGCGCTCGCGCTCCCGATCACGGCCATCCCGTCGTCTCGGACGAACTTCGACGCCACCTCCGACCTCCCCAAGGATTCCGATGCCCGCCTCGGGTTCGAGCTGGTGACGACCCACCTCGGCAAGGGCAGGATCATGCCCGTCAACGGGGCAATCGAGATCGGGGTGGACACCGACTTCCTCTCCCCGGCGTCGCTCGCACAGCTTCGTGACGCCACGCAGGCCGTGGCCGGCATCCCCGGGGTCCAGAGCGTGACCAGCCTGATCTCGCCGACCGGCGACGGCACCGTCCCCGCCGGCTTCGTCCCGTCGAAGCAGCTCGAGGCGATGGCCGACGGCTTCGCGAAGTCCGGAGGCGAGGCGAAGGACCTCCTCGATCCGGACGTGACGTCCGGGCTGCGGTCGGCGGCCGACTACGTCGACGCGCTGGCGACTCCATTCCCGTCGATCGCGACGTCGAGCGAGTACGCGAGGGCGTTGGCCGACCTGCGCGCGGCGCCGGACCTGATCGTCCGGCTCCACGACGGCGCCCTGGTCTCCAACCAGCTGCGCACCATGGGCGGCGCCCTCGGGGCGTCGACGGCGCCGGCGACCGATCCGCGCGTTGCGCTCCAGGCCCTGGGCAACTACCTGCAGGAACTGCTCACCGCCTACCCGGACACGGCGCAGCTGCCGGCGTTCGCGACCGTCCGGACGAGCCTGTTGTCGCTGCAGCAGACGCCGTCCGCGGCGGCCATCACCGATCTTGGGGCCGGGCTCGCCGCGCTTGCCACCGCGTTCGACGCCCGGCCGGACGCCGTGCTCTTCCCCAAGAGCCTCCCGGTCACGCCGGCAGGCGCAGCGTTGCAGCAGCAGATCGCATCGACGTTCGGCCGCCTCCCGGGCGACCTGCGGGCGCTCGCGGGACAGTACGCTGCGCGACCGGACGACCTGTTCGTGCCGACCACGCTCAGGGGCGACGGAGGCAGCCAGGCCCAGGCCGCGGCGGCGGCGTACGTGTCCGAGGATGGCACCGTCCAGCGGTTGTTCATCATCACCGACGAGGACCCCTACTCGGTCGCCGCCTTCGACACCGTCCGCCGGGCCAGGGTCGCGCTGGCACCGTTCGCGTCCGGCTTCGGCATCGGCGCCAATGCCGTCATCGGCGGCGCCACGGCCGAGCTGGCCGACACGCAGACCGCGCTCAACTCGGACTTCCTGCGGGTGGCCGTCATCACGGTGCTCGGCGTGCTCGTGGTCCTGACGCTCCTGCTCCGGGCGATCGTCGCCCCGATCTACCTGGTGCTGACCGTCCTGCTGTCCTATCTCGCCACGATCGGGTTCACCTCCTGGCTCTACCAGTCCGTGCTTGGCCAGCCGGGAGTCAACTTCTTCCTGCCGCTGATGGTCTTCGTCCTGCTCGTCGCCCTCGGCTCCGACTACAACATCTTCCTGATGAGCCGGGTCCGAGAGGAGAGCGAGCACCGGCCGATCCGCGAGGGCATCCGCGTGGCGTCGGGACGCACCGGGGCCGTGATCACGTCGGCCGGGCTGATCCTCGCCGGCACGTTCGGGTCGATGGCGTCGGCGCCGTTGATCGTCCTCTTCCAGATTGGCCTCGCGGTCGGGGTCGGCGTCCTGATCGACACGTTCGTGGTTCGCTCGATCCTTGTGCCGGCGGTCACGACGCTGGTCGGCGACCGGGCCTGGTGGCCGTCGCGACGGCGAGGGGAGGGCGGGCCGGCGGCGCCGCCGGACCAGGGCTAGCCGCGCGCCGGGGCCGCGGTCGCGTCGGCCGTCCGTCATCTGCAGTATCGTTGCGTTAGCAACGATCTCGAAGCGAGGCACCGACCCATGGCCAACTGGAACGACGCGATGATCGCCGACATGCGGGCGCATGACGGAAAGGTCACGCAGGGCCAGCTCGCCGGCTTTCCGCACCTGATCATCACCACGACGGGGGCGCGAACCGGGCAGCCCAGGACGACCGTCGTGGCCTACAGCCGAGACGGCTCGCGGTACGTGATCGCGGCCACGGCAGGCGGCGCGCCGAAGCATCCGTCCTGGTACCACAACCTGGTCGCCGATCCGACGGTGACAATCGAGGTCGACGGGCGGGTCGTCGACGCGACGGCGCGACCGACGGAGGGCGACGAGCGGGCCCGGCTCTGGACGCAGCACGTCGCCACCCTGCCCTACTTCGCCGGCTACCCGGACAAGACCACGCGGGTGATCCCGGTCGTGACGCTCGAACCGACCGATTGACGGGGCTCACCGCGGGAAATGGCTCCGGCGGTAGGACTCGAACCTACGACCAAGCGGTTAACAGCCGCCCGCTCTACCACTGAGCTACGCCGGAGCGAAGGACGCGGGGGCCCGGGCGATGCCGGAGCCGCGAGCGCCTGGGGCGCCGGTGTCGGCGCCGCGGCGAAGGATAGCACGAGGCCGGTGTCGGGCGGCCCCCGGTCGGCCGACGGGAGCCTCCGCCCGCGAGCTCGGCGCCGCGACGCAGTCCTACGGCGTGACCCACCCGTCGCTGCCGGACTACGTGGCCGCGATCGGTGGCAGCAACTGGTTCGTCATCAGACGACAACCCGAACAACCGGTTCGACCACCTGAACCTCGTCGACCAGCTCGAGGCCGGCACATCACCTGGGGCGCCCACATGGAATCCCATGCCGGCGAACGACCCGCTGGCCGACTTCTGGCCCAACCGAGGCGAACCCGCTCTACCTGACCAGGCCCAGCCCGCTGTCCGCTGCAGCTATCCTGCGTGGATGCCCGCATCCGATCGACCAGGACCCATCGTCTCCCCGTCCGAGCTCGCCGAGCGGCTGCGCACGGGACCCGACCGGCTCCGCATCGTCGACGTCCGGTGGGTGCTCGGCCAGCCGGGCCGCGGCCGCGAGGCCTACGACCGGGATCACCTTCCCGGGGCGATCTTCCTCGACGTGGACGGAGACCTGACCGCGACCAAGGGGCCCGGCCGTCACCCGCTCCCCGCTCCGATGGTCTTCCGGCAACGTCTCGAGGCAGCCGGCATCGGTTCCGAGCACCTGGTCGTCGCCTACGACGACGTGGGCGGCTGGGTCGCCGCCCGGTTGTGGTGGATGCTCGACGATCTCGGTCACGAACGGGTCGCGGTGCTTGACGGCGGCTACCCCGCGTGGGTGGCCGAGGGCCGTCCCGTGACGAAAGACGTGCCGCAGTACCCGCCGGCCCGTCTCGAGCTCGACCCGGCGTGGAGAAACGCGATCGACCGCGACGGCCTGATCGAGCAGCTCGGGGAGGTCGTCCTCCTCGATGCCCGCGGCGAGCCGCGCTATCGCGGCGAGATCGAGCCGATCGATCCGGTGCCGGGCCACATCCCGACCGCGATCAGCGCCCCGACCGATGCGGCCCTGGGACCGGATGGGCGCTTGCTCGACGCGGCCGGTCTCGCCGAGCGCTTCCGGGCGCTGGGTGCGGACGGATCCGCCGGCCCGGTTGTCACCTCCTGCGGCAGCGGCGTGTCGGCCTGCCTGAACAGCCTCGCGATGCGGGTGGCCGGCCTGCCCGACCCGATCCTGTACCCCGGCTCGTGGTGAGCCTGACGACCCAGGTCTTCCGCGGGCTGGCACTGCTCTATCTCGTCACGAACGCCCGGTATGGCTCGGGGCTCGGCCGCCGGCGGGTGCAGCGGGTGATGACCCGGCCCGAGCGGGAGGCGGTGATCGCCGTGCTCGAGCGGCTGCCCGACACGACCTTGGCCTGGAGCGACGGCCTGGCGGCGCTCGACCCGCTCGATATCGTGGAGGTCCGCCGGCCGCTGGCGAGCCTGTCGTCGAGCGGCGAGGGCCGATGGTGGGCCGGGCCGCGGGACTGCCGCGACGAGCTCGTGGAGCACGTGTCGGAACATGGCTACGACGCGGTGATCGCGCTCTGGCCGGCGGCGCCCGACGTGCCGCTGTGCGGCTGGGGCTGCACGGTCGGGCCGTCCGACGCCACCTTCGGCGCGGGCTTCTCGTCGATCGCGTCCGACCATTGGCCGACCCTCGCCACCGACCCGGATCCCGAGCAGGGGTACGTCCACGAATGGCTCCACCAGGTCGAATCGGTCTATCGCCAGCTCGGCCTCGGGGAGGGCGAGCTGCCGAGCCTGCACGCCGCCGGCGACTTCACCTCGACCCGGTCCCCGGCCGAGCCGCCGTTCGGCCAGTCCTACGCCGACTACCACGACGGTACAGCGGCTCGTCCCGGCGCGCGGACCTGGGCGCCGTGGTATCGCGACTGGATGACCGGCCGGCTGCGACGGCTCGATGCGGCGAACGCGGATCCCGCGTCCCCCGTGGCCGGGGCCGGTCCTGCGCTCGGGCTGACTCCGGAACGTTGGGCGCTCCGAGGACGCTCGGGCTGACTCCGGGTGGAAGGGTTCGGCCACAGGTAAGCCTCGGTTGAGCGCTCGCGCGGACCATATCCGCCATGGGCAGTCGAGAGCGGCCGGCAGATGTGGGGGCCAGACGCGGTCGAAGGTTGACCGAGTCACTGCTGGAGGAACTGCGCTCAGCCCGACTCGACCGCGGACTCGGAGGTGGCGACGTCGCGCGCGCCGTCGGCATATCAGCCGCGCAGTACAGCCGGATCGAGCGAGGCCTGCCCGCCGGCCTGTCGATCGAGCAGGCGTCAACCCTCCTGGCCGTCGTGGGACTGGAGCTCTCCGTTCGAGCATTCCCCGCCGGCCAACCTCTTCGTGATGCCGCCCACGTTGCCCTGATCGGTCGTCTCCGGACCCGGGTGCATCGATCGCTCCGGTTTCAGACCGAGGTTCCGCTCCCGGCGCCCAACGACCGTCGGGCGTGGGACGTCGTGATCGCCGGACCCGACTGGCGCCACGGTGTCGAGGCTGAAACGCGACCACGCGATCGTCAGGCGCTCGAGCGCCGCCTCTCGCTGAAACGGGTGGATGGCGACGTCAGCAGCCTGTCGTTGCTGCTTCTCGATTCCCGCCACAACCGCGATTTCGTTCGCGCACATCGCGACATCCTCGCCGAGCGATTTCCGGTGCCCGGTCGCCGAACGCTCGAACTGCTCGCCGTCGGAGCAGATCCGGGTGGAGACTCGGTCATCCTGCTGTGAACTCGGGCGCAGGATGTGCGCGGCGGAATGAAGTCACGACCGTCAGCAGGTGGCCGCCGTCCGCTGTTGCGCGGCATGCATCTATCGTCGCCATCGCCCAGCACCAAGGGCGGATTCGTGCAGCGTCCTTGCGCCAGACGACACCACGAGGGGGCTCACCGCTGGCATGACCGCGCTAACAGCACGTCCATTGCGTCACGAGCAACGCCACGACCGAGCAACGCCCCAACCCGACGGAACGTGCGTGCCATGCAACGCCCTGCAGGATCCTTGCGTCGGCCGCAGGCTGGCTGCGGTCCTGGGCCTGGCCTCCCGCCAGGGCGCCGGGGCCGCAGGCGTCGGCCGGGGCCGCAGGCGTCGGCGGGGGCCGCAGTCCAGGCGGCGGCAGGTCCCGGGGTCGGCCACACGCAGTCCCGGCGGCGCCCGGGACTACTCCAGGTAGTCCTTGAGCTTGCGGCTGCGGGACGGATGGCGCAGCTTGCGCAGCGCCTTGGCCTCGATCTGGCGGATCCGCTCGCGGGTGACGTTGAACTCCTTGCCGACCTCCTCGAGGGTCCGGGCACGCCCGTCCTCGAGCCCGAACCGCAGCTGGAGGACGCGCCGTTCGCGGCCGGTCAGCGAGTCCAGCACCGCCTCGACCTGCTCCTTGAGAAGTTGGTGTGACGCTGCCTCGGCCGGGGCGAGCGCACCGCGATCCTCGATGAAGTCGCCGAGGTGCGAATCTTCTTCCTCGCCGATCGGGGTCTCGAGCGAGACCGGCTCCTGCGAGACCTTGATGATCTCGCGGACCTTCTCGGGGGTGACCTGGACCTCCTGGCCCTTGGACATCGCCTCGGCGATCTCCTCGACCGTCGGTTCGCGGCCGAGCTCCTGGAGCAGCCCACGCGAGACCCGGATCAGCCGGTTGATGGTCTCCACCATGTGGACCGGGATCCGGATCGTCCGCGCCTGGTCGGCGATCGCCCGGGTGATCGCCTGGCGGATCCACCACGTGGCGTAGGTGGAGAACTTGAAGCCCTTCTCGTAGTCGAACTTCTCGACCGCCCGGATCAGCCCGATGTTGCCCTCCTGGATCAGGTCCAGGAACGACATCCCGCGGCCGATGTACTTCTTGGCGATCGACACGACCAGCCGCAGGTTGGCCGACGTCAGCTGCTCGCGCGCGTCGCGGCCGATGACCACGATCGTCCCGTTCCGATGGCGCAGCTTGGTCGACAGCGGCACCTCGGGATCGAAACCCATCTGCTTGAGCAGGTCGGCATCGCGACCGGCCGTGATCCAGCGCTCGAGCGCCGGGTAGGCAACCTCGTCGCGGGTCCAGTCCCAGATCGCGCGCAGGCCGATGTTGTCGCGCGAGTCGAGATCGCCATTGTGGACGGCCAGGTAGGCCCAGTCCATCAGCGGCAGGAACGACTCGGCATCGAGTCCCTCGTTGTAGGCGTGGAGGAGCCGCTTGGCCTCCTTGAGCCGCTCGCGTGTCCCCTCGGACTGCGCGTCGCGCGCGGCCTTGACCAGGTGGAAGTCCGGCGACGGCACGAGCAGGTCCCGGGCGCCTTCGTCCGAGATCGCCTTGCGAACGAGCTCGTGCGCCTCCTCGCCGAG
>JACQEF010000173.1 GCA_016200745.1 Chloroflexota bacterium
GATACTTCCGGTCCGAGCTGGACGAGCACCTGCTGCGCAGTTCCTGCCCGGCCGGCGTCTGCCACCCGATCGCGGTCGCCGCCGCAGCGATCCCATAACGGACGACCATGACCGACCTGCTGACACGTCCCGACGCCGCCGGCCCCGCGACCGCCCCCGAGTCGCTCGCCGAACGCCTGCTCGACACGCAGTCCCCGCAACGACCGCAGTCGTCGCCGCGGATCCGGATCGAGGTCGACGGCAAGGTCATCGAGGGCTTCGAGGGCCAGACGATCCTCGAGGTCTGCCGCGACAACGGGATCGAGATCCCGACGCTGTGCTACGAGCCCAAGCTGCCGGGCTTCGGGGCCTGCCGGATGTGCGTCGTCGAGGTCGAGGGCGAGGAACACCCGCCGATCTCCTGCTCTCGGACCTGCGAGCCCGAGATGAAGATCCAGACCCAGACCGAGGAGCTCCGCCGGCTCCGCCGCACCAACCTGGAGCTGATCTTCTCCGACCACAACGCCTACTGCCTGCCGCCGTGCCAGAACAAGTGCCCGAGCCACATCGACATCCCGGGCTTCCTCAAGGCCAACGCCGAGGCCGACTGGCGCGAATCGGCCCGCATCTTCAAGCGGACGATCCCGTTCCCGAGCGTGCTCGGGCGCGTCTGTCCGGCGCCGTGCGAGGAGCATTGCCGGCGCGACGAGGTGGACGAGGCGATCGCCATCCGCGACAGCCATCGCTACGCCGGCGACCAGGTCCTCAAGGCGATGCTGGACGACGGGGTCGATCCGCCGATCCCGTTCGAGCGCCAGGCACCGTCCGGGCGGCGCGCCGCCGTCATCGGCTCCGGTCCCGCCGGCATGAGCGCCGCGTTCTACCTCCTCCTGTCCGGCCACGACGTCACGATCTTCGAGCGCGACCCGGCGCCGGGCGGCATGCTCCGCTACGGCATCCCGCAGTACCGCCTCCCCAAGGTCGAGGTCCTCGAGGCCGAGTACGAGTCGGTGACGAGGCTCGGCGGCAGGATCGTCTGCAACGCGGCGCTCGGCGTCGACTTCACCCTCGACGACCTGACCAACCAGGGGTTCGACGCGGTGGTCGTCGCGATCGGCTGCTACGACACCAACAAGCTCGGCATCCCGGGGGAGGACGCCGCCGAGTGCATCGACGGCCTCGAGTACCTGCGAACCGCGACGCTCGGCCTGCCATACCCCGAGCACGCGGGCAAGCGGGTCGTGGTGATCGGCGGCGGGTTCACCTCGATGGACTGCTCGCGGACGTCGGTCCGCCAGGGCGCCGCGGAGGTCACCCTTGTCTACCGGCGCGACATGAAGGACATGCCCGCGTCGAACGAGGTCCACGAAGCGATCGAGGAAGGCGTCACGGCCATCTTCCAGGCCGGCCCGGTCCGGGTCATCACCGACGACGCGGGCAAGGTCACCTGCGTCGAGTTCATCCGGATGGCGCTCGGCGCGCCCGATGCCTCCGGCCGGCGACGCCCGGAGCCGGCGCCCGGCACCGAGTTCACGATCCCGTGCGACCGCGTCCTGCTGGCCATCGGCCAGGGGCCGGACCTGTCCTGGATCGGGCCCGGCTCGGAGGGGCCCGAGGCCACCAGGCAGCGCCGCCTCAAGGCCGACGCCGTGACGTTCGAGACCGGGCGGCCCGGGGTCTTCGGTACCGGCGACGTGCGGATCGGCGCGGCGACCGTGGTCCAGGCGATCGCCGAGGGCCGCCGCTCGGCATACGCGGTGGATGCCTACCTCAAGGGCAACGATCTGTCGGCGATCCGGACGCGGCAGACGCTCGCCGAGCCGCAACCGGAGTTCCTGTCGATCGTGCCGTTCACGAGCGAGGTCAAGACGCCCCGCTACCGCATGACCGCGCTCGAGGCCGAGGAGCGGAACCACAGCTACATCGAGTACGAGCTGCCCTACACCCGCGAGGAGGCCGTCGCCGAGTCGACCCGCTGCCTGCAGTGCACGTGCGAGGCGATCGGGTTCTGCGACCTGCGCCGGCTCGGGATCGAATACGGGACGACGCTCAAGACGCTCGAACCGCAATACCACGCGGGGGCGGGCTACCGGAGCGTCACCGAGAACCGGTTCACGGGCATGAACCACGACTACATCCGCGACGACTCGCACGCGTTCATCCTCCGCGAGCCGTCGCGCTGCATCGATTGCGGACGGTGCGCCCAGGTCTGCTCCGAGGTCGTCGGCGCCGCCTGCTACGACTTCATGCGGATCGGCTTCGACACCCTGGTCACGACGCCGCTCGACATGAGCCTCAACGACACGCCGTGCGTGTCCTGTGGCCGGTGTGCCGAGACCTGCCCGACCGGGGCGCTGATGCCCAAGCCGCGGGTCCTCCAGAAGTACGACGTCGACGAGAGCCGCTGCATCCTGTGCGGAATCTGCGTGGACGCCTGCCCGTATGACGCGCTCCGCGACGGCTCCGACATCGAGCTGGCGCATACCAGCCGCGAGAACCCGATGATCGACCTGATGGCGATCGCGGCCGTCGACCGCGAGACCGAGGTGACCTACATCCGGCGCGAACGCGACTGGGCGGCCCGCGCGGCGGCCGAGGGCCGGTTCGTCGACAAGGCGCGCCTCCTGCCGGTCCTGCCGCCGACGATCGGTGGCGTCGCCGGCAACGGCAACGGTCACGACCACGGCCATGCCGGGTCCGCCGTCGCCTCCGCCTCGCACGAGTAGCCGGTCGACGTGATCCGCAAGCTGATCCCGATCCTCCTGGCGCTCGCCGTCATGGGCGTCGTGACGGGGGTCGCGGCGATCATGCTGGTCTTCCTCGGCCAGGACTGGCAGGACGCGCTGTTCTGGATCCTGGCCGCGGTCATGATCGGGGCCGCGCTGCTGGTCGTGACCATGCGCGACATCATCCGCTGCGGCCTGGCGATGATGGTCTGCTTCGGGGCGCTCGCCGGGATCTACGTCCTGATCGGCGCGCCGCTGATCGCGGCGGCGCAGGTGATCGTGTACATCGGCGCGATCAGCGTCCTGATCCTGTTCGCCATCATGCTGACCCAGACCAAGGACGCGCCGAGCCGGCTGGTCTTCCAGACGCAGGCGGTCCCGGCCGCGTTCGCGTCGATCATCATCGCGGTGGTGATCGCGCTGGCCGTCGGCGCCACCGACTGGGGCGCCGAGGTCAAGCGGATCCGGCTGGCCACCGAGGCGCTGTCGCGGCTGCTGTTCAACGACTTCGTCCTGCCGTTCGAGATCGTCAGCGTGCTTCTGCTCGCGGCGGTCATCGGCGGGGTCTTCCTGGCCAAGCGCGAACCGGGTGGCCCCTCGTGAGCGACAGCCTCGACGCGTATCTCGTCCTGTCCGGGCTGCTGTTCGCCATCGGCTCGTTCGGGTTCCTGGCCCGGCGCAACGCGATCAGCATGCTGATGTCGATCGAACTGATGCTCAACGCGGTCAACCTGGCGATCGTGGCATTCGGTGCGTTCATCCCGGCGCTCGGCGGGCAGGGCTCGGTGATCGCGCTGATCGTCATCGCCGCGGCCGCGGCCGAGGCGACCGTGGGCCTCGCCATCGTGATCGCCATCTTCCGCAACAAGAAGACGCCCCTCGTCGACGAATACGACTCGATGCGTCAATGAGCTGGGATCAGCTGGTCCCGCTCATCGCCGCGTTGCCGCTCGGCGGCTTCGTGGTGACCGCGCTGATCGGGCGGCTGCTGGGCAAGCAGGCCCACTGGATCCCGGTGGCGGCGGTCTTCGTCGCCTGGCTGATCTCGATGGGCGTCGCCTATTCGGCGCTGACCGGACAGGCTCCATTCGGCGAGGGCGGGTTCGACGTCCGGATGTTCGAGTGGATCCCGGCCGGCAAGTTCACCGTGAACGCCGGCTTCTTCGTCGACAACCTGACCGCCGTCCTGCTGATCGTGGTCACCACGGTGGGGCTGCTCGTCCACGTCTACTCGATCGGCTACATGAGCCACGACCCGGGCTACTGGCGCTTCTTCGCCTACCTCAACCTGTTCATGTTCTCGATGCTGGTGCTGGTGCTGGCGGACAGTTTCCTTGTCGTGTTCGTGGCCTGGGAGCTGGTCGGCCTGTCGAGCTACCTGCTGATCGGCTTCTGGTACCGCAAGCGCGCGGCCGCGCTGGCCGCCAAGAAGGCGTTCATCGTCAACCGGGTCGGCGACGTGGGCTTCGCCCTCGGGATCCTCCTCATCTTCGTCAGCTTGGGGACCCTCGACATCCGGGAGGTCGTGGCGCGCATCGGCGAGCTCGACGGCACCCGGATCACGATCATCTCGTTGCTGATCTTCGCGGGCGCGATGGGCAAGAGTGCCCAGTTCCCGCTGCACGTCTGGCTGCCCGACGCGATGGAGGGCCCGACGCCGGTGTCGGCGCTCATCCACGCCGCGACGATGGTCAACGCCGGCGTCTACCTTGTCGCCCGGGCCAACCCGATCTTCGCCCAGGCTCCGTCGGCGCTCGTGGTGGTGGCCGCCATCGGCATCTTCACCGCGATCCTGGCGGCATCGATCGCGATGACCCAGACCGACATCAAGCGGGTGCTCGCGTACTCCACGCTGAGCCAGCTCGGCTACATGTTCGCCGCGCTCGGGGTGGGGGCATGGACGGCGGCGATCTTCCACCTGATGGCCCAGGGGTTCACCAAGGGTCTGCTGTTCCTCGGCTCAGGCTCGGTGATCCACGCCGTCCACGAAGAGCAGGACATGCGCCGCATGGGCGGCCTCGCCAGAAAGATCCCGGTTACCTACGCCACGATGCTCATCGGGTCGTTGGCGATGGCCGGCATCCCGCCGCTGGTCCCCTTCTTCAGCAAGGACGAGATCCTCGGCGAGTCCTTCAAGCTCGGGTTCGTGTGGGTCTGGGGCATCGGAATCGTCGTCGCAGCCATGACCGCGTTCTACATGTTCCGGTTGATCGGCTTGACGTTCTGGGGCCAGTTCCGCGGGCCGAAAGACGTCTGGGAGAGGATCCACGAGTCTCCGCCGGTCATGACCGTCCCGCTCATCCTGCTGGCCATTCCGTCGGCGCTGCTGGGCCTCGCGATCGGCCTCCCGTTCGGGGCGAACACGATCGGGGCCTGGCTCAAGCCCGTGTTTGAGGGCGGCCAGGCGGTCCTCCGCGGTGGCGCGGAGGAGGCGCCGTTCAGCCTGTTCGGGATCGACGGCACGCTGATCCTGGCGAGCGTGACCGTCGCCGTCGTGGGCATCGTGATCGCCTGGCGGCTGTTCGGCGCAGAGCTCGCCGGGCTGCGCATCACGGCCCGCCCGGAACGCGTTCGCGAGCTGAGCGCCAGGGTTCCGTTCCTCTACCGCGCGTCGCTCAACAAGTGGTGGTTCGACGACCTGTACCACCTGCTGTTCATCGTGATCGGCGGGCGGGTGGCATCGGTCATCTGGTGGTTCGACCGCGAGGTCGTCGACGGCAGCGTCAACGCGATCGGCGGCGGCACCATCGAGGCCGGTCGCGGGCTGCGCCGGATCCAGACCGGGCGCGTCCAGAACTACGCGCTCGGCATCGCGGTCGGGCTGATCGTGATGGCCGGCTCGTACCTGCTGCTGGCCGGACGCTGACGATGGACGTCTCGAGCATCCCGCTCCTGTCGATCATCGTCTTCCTGCCGCTCGTCGGCGCGATCGTCGTCGGCTTCGCCCCGGCGTCGACCGCGCGTCCGGTGGCGTTGATCTTCGCCCTGCTCGCCTGGGTCGCCTCGCTCATGCTGCTGATCGGCTACCTGCCGGGCCGCCCGGGCTTCCAGTTCGCGGAGGTCGTGGACTGGATCCCGTTCTTCGGCATCCAGTACAGGCTCGGTGCCGACGGCCTGTCGGTGGCGCTCGTCGTCCTCACCACGACGCTCTCCTGGATCTCGATCCTGGCCAGCTTCAAGCCGATCCAGACGCGGATCAAGGAGTACATGATCTCGTTCCTCGTCCTCGAGGTCGGGATGATCGGCGTGTTCCTGGCCCTGGACACGTTCCTCTTCTACATCTTCTGGGAGATCGTGCTCGTCCCGATGTACCTGATCATCGGGATCTGGGGCGGCGCCAACCGGATCTACGCCACGATCAAGTTCGTCCTGTACACGCTGGTCGGGTCGCTGCTGATGCTGGTCGCGATCCTCGCCACGGCGTACGCCTACCAGACCGGCCACGACGGGTCGTGGGTCGGCGCGTTCGACTTCGAGGCCCTGCGGAGCTACGCGGCGACCGGCGGCTTCGCCGACGGGCTGCAGCTTGCGGCGTTCCTCGCGTTCTTCCTGGCCTTCGCGATCAAGGTCCCGATGTTCCCATTCCACACCTGGCTGCCGGACGCGCACACCGAGGCGCCGACCGCCGGCTCGGTGATCCTGGCCGGGATCCTGCTCAAGCTCGGCGGCTACGGCTTCATCCGGTTCGCCCTGCCGCTCTTCCCGGACGCGGCCCACACGCTCGCCCCGGCGATCATCGTCCTGAGCCTGATCGCGATCA
>JACQEF010000175.1 GCA_016200745.1 Chloroflexota bacterium
GGGCCACGCCCCCGGCCAGGCTCAGGCCGTCGGCGCCGGCCGGCAGCCCCACGGTCCACAGCGCGGCGCCGGCGTTCCAGGCGAGCCAGCGCACGGTGGACGCACGCCCCAGCCATCGGCGCTGGACGGCGTGCCGAAGCTGATCGCCGGGCCCGACCGCGGGAACGAGATGCGTCCACGAGGCGACCAGCACCTGGCCCACCCAGCCCGCCACCAGGGGCACGATGAGGAGTCGGAGATCCCACGCGGCCGGAACCGGTCCGAGCCACAGGACGCGCCCGGCCGAGATGGCCAGCGCGATCAGCAGCCAGCCGGGCGCCGTGACCAGGCTCAGGCCGGCGAACCGGTGCCAGCCGGCGTCGGAGGTCCAGCGGCCGCGATCACGCTGGACCGCCGCGCCGTGGACCGTCAGCGCAGCACCGCCGAGGAGCTCGACGATCGCGCCGCCCCGCCCGATCGGGTCCCAGCCGGTGGCGAACCCGATTGCCACGAGCGGGGCGCCGAGCATCAGGAACGCCAGCGCGACCGACGCGCTGCGACGGGGCCGGATCCGTCCGCCCGCGACGGTCGGCGCCAGATGGGTCAGCGAGGCGGCCACGACGACCGTGACGAACCCGAAGACGTTGAGCCAGGCGTGCGCGGGCTTGAGGGAGCCCCAGGCCTCGGCCACCGGCGCCCAGCCGGCCAGCATGGCCGTCGCCATGGCCACGCCGAGGACGACTTCGGCGATCGCGGCCAGGTACGCGAGCTCGACCAGCCGAATCCGGAACCCGAGCGCCTTGCGGAGCGGGAGGAAGGCCGCGGCTGCCGTCGCCCCGAGTCCGGCGATGTAGGAGGCCCCGCCGATCGCGGCGACGCCGGGCTGGCCGCTGCTCATCCCGTATCCGGCGAGGAGCGTGCCGCCCGCGACGAGGCCGACGGCCGCGACGCGGACGGACCCCGGCGCCGGCGCCGCCTTCCCGAGCGTGGTCGTGAAGAACGGGAGGACGGACGCGATCGCCGTCCCGGCTGCCCCCGCGAGGGCCAGGTGCAACGGCAGCCAGATCGTCCCGCCGAGCGCGGCGCGGACGACCGACACCCCGGCGAGCCCGAGCAGCCCGGCAGCGACGCGCACGCCGGCCGACGTGACTGCCCGGTCGCCGCTCCGGCGGATCATCGGCCGCGCGGTCGAAAGGGGACGGGTCATGCGCGGTCAGCGGCCGTCAGCGCCGTCCGGCCCGGACGACCTCGCTCAGCGCGGTGGTCCCGAGCCGATGGAGCATCGCCTCTCGGGCGCCGCTGAACGCCTCATGGACGGCGCAGCGACCGTCGACCCCGCACGGTCCGCCCCGCAGGATGCAGGTCCGGTCGTCGTTGTCGGGCTCGGCCGCGCCGATGATGTCGAGCAGCGTGATCGAGCTCGCGGGACGGGCCAACCGGTAGCCGCCGGTTCGACCGCGATGACCTACCACGAGGCCGGCCTTGACGAGATCGGCCATGACCCGCGGCAGGAAGCGCTCCGGGATCGACATCGCGACGCTCACCGCGGGGACGCTCAGCCATCCGTCGGACGGCTCGCTGGCGAGGGCCAGCATCGCCCGGACCGCGTAGTCACCGCGTCGTGTCAGCTCGAGTCGCACGGGCGGAGTATCGCGCGAACCGGCTC
The DNA here is from genome assembly GCA_016200745.1 of Chloroflexota bacterium. Lineage (GTDB taxonomy): Bacteria > Chloroflexota > Limnocylindria > Limnocylindrales > CSP1-4 > SPCO01. Next base: position 1,646 of record JACQEF010000175.1, read on the forward strand.
AGGGGGCCGTGGCCGACGGGGCGTAGCCGGTCAGCTCGACGTACGCCTCGCCACCAAGCCCGACGCCGTTCCGCGTCGCGGTGACCCGTTGGGATCCCTCCCAGTACACGACACCGGTCGTCGCGCGCGTGTCGAGCTCCTGGTCGGCGACGGCCGGGGCGAGCTCGATCGCCAGGCCGAGGCCCGGCACGTCGACGGTCCAGCCCGCCGGGTAGGTGGCGCCAGTCGAGGGGCTCGTCCAATGGCGCGTCGTCCTCACGGTGAACGCGTTTCGGTCGAGGCGGCTGACGGTGCCGTCCGCGGTCACGACGGTCCCGTAGATTAGGGGATAGGTGCCGTCGGCGTCGCGGACCAGCGACAGCGTCAGGTCGGTGCCGTCGTCGAGGTTGACCGCGAACCAGTCCCAGCCACCGCCGCCGACCGAGATGAAGTCGCCCCACTGGTGATCGAACCACGCCGACCCGGTGACCGCGAGCGGCCTGCCATCCAGGAGCAGCGTGCCGGACGCCGTCATCGACGTCCGCGAGTAGTAGTACGAGCCGCCGGCCGGCCCGAAGTCGATCCAGCCGCCGTCGCCGTGGAGCGCCGCCGGCTTGGTGGCCCGCAGCGCCAGGTCGAGCGCCAGGCCGCCAGGCGACCCCGCGAGCGCCGCCTCGTCCGGCGACAACGTCGCGAGCAGGCGGTCGGTGCCACCGCCGCCCGACATTGACCAGGATGCCGGCGCGGCGACGGCCGACGCGGACGCGGCCGGCGCGATCGACAGGTCGAACCCGGTCGGCACCCCGCCGGGCCCGCGCGGCGAGCGGTCGACCTGCGGGCCGGTCTCGAGCCGCTGGCTGTAGAGAAAGCGCCCACCTCGCTCGTCGGTGATCGCCAAATGCGAGACCCACGAGGTCGGGAAGGCGCCGCGTTCGGCCCGGAAGATCACGTCCTCGAACCCGAACCGCGCACCGCTCGCGGTCCGCAGGTGGCCGGTGTAGTACCACCACTCGGTCAGACGCCGGTGCGGACCGTCGTCGCGCGGCAGCTCGATCCGGACGGGGTCGGGCGGCCGGCTCGGCTGGGCGGACGGAGGTGCGACCGACGGTCGCGGCGCCGTCGGATTCGCCAGGATCGGGCCGCCGGCCGACGTGCAGGCGCCGGCGAGCAGGGGCAGTCTGGTTGCCACGAATCGCTCCAGGACGGCCGGCAGCCACCAGTTCCAGCGACCGAGCAGACGCATCGTGGCCGGGACCAGCAACGCCCGGACGACCGTGGCGTCGAGCGCGATGGCGATCGCCATCCCCACCCCGAGCGCCTTGATCAGGACGATGTCGGCGAAGGCGAACGAGCCGGCGACAACGACGACCACGAGCGCGGCCGACGTGACGATCCGGCCGCTCCGCTCCAGTCCCCGGGCCACGGCCTCCGGGTTGTCGCCGGTACGGTCCCAGACCTCCTTGGTCCGGGTCAGGATGAACACCTCGTAGTCCATGGAAAGCCCGAACAGGACGCAGAACAGGATGACCGGTTGAGTGGTCTCGACTAACCCGAGC
>JACQEF010000176.1 GCA_016200745.1 Chloroflexota bacterium
CATCACGCCGGCGTTCGTGTACTGGCTGGCCGGGTTCCTGGCGATCAACCACGACCCGTCCGCGCCGACGATCGGCGACATCGTTGCGTTCACCACGCTCCAGAGCCGGCTCTACTTCCCGCTCGGCCAGCTGCTTAGCGTGCAGGTCGAAATCCAGGGTGCGCTCGCCCTGTTCGATCGCATCTTCGAGTACCTCGAGATGGACCCGGAGATCGTGGACGCGCCGGATGCCGTGGCGATGGACCACGGGTCGATGCGCGGCAGCGTGCGGTTCCGCGACGTCTCCTTCCACTACCCCACGGCGGCCGTCCCGTCGAGCCGGGCGCACGACGCGATGGCGGCGGCCGGCGAGGCCGACGGAGCGCAAGACGGGGCGGACGGCGCGGGCGATGAACCCGACCTCCTCGCGCCGGCCGAGGTGCCCGAGCTCGAGCTGCTCCCGGCCTTCGGGCTGGACCGGATCGCCTTCGAGGCGCAGCCCGGCGAGCTGGTGGCGCTGGTCGGCCCGTCGGGTTCGGGCAAGACCACCACGACCTACCTGATCCCGCGACTCTACGACGTCGACGGCGGCGCGGTCGAGATCGATGACGTGGATGTCCGGCGGATCCGGCTCAAGTCGCTCGGCGAGATCATCGGCGTGGTGACCCAGGAGACCTACCTGTTTCATGCCTCGGTGCGGGCGAACCTGCTGTACGCCCGGCCCGAGGCGACCGACGCCGAGCTGGAAGCCGCCACCCGCGCCGCGGCCATCCACGACCGGATCCAGGAGCTGCCCGACGGGCTCGACACGATCGTCGGCGAGCGCGGCTACAAGCTGTCGGGCGGCGAGAAGCAGCGGATCGCGATTGCCCGCGTCCTGCTCAAGGACCCGCGTATCCTGATCCTCGACGAGGCCACGTCGGCGCTCGACACCGTGTCCGAGCGCCTGATCCAGGCCGCCTTCGAGCGCTTGATGGAGGGCCGCACCACGATCGCCATCGCCCACCGGCTGTCGACCATCCTTCGAGCCGACCGCATCCTCGTCTACGACCGGGGCCGGATCGTGGAGCGCGGCACCCACGCGGAGCTGATCGCGCTCGACGGCCTGTACGCCCGGCTGTACCGCGAGCAGTTCCTGGCCGAGCGGCCGTCCGAGGGCGCAGGGGCCGTCGAGCCGGCGGAGGAGCGCGCGTGAGCACCATCCGGACCGCCGTCCTCGAGCACATCGGAGACTCGAACTTCCGGACCGCGACAGGGACCGGACGCACGATCGACTTCGGCGCGGTCGAAGCCGGCGCGTTGAGCCCGGTCGAGACCGTCCTCGCCGCCCTTGGCGCCTGCACGGCCATGGACGTGATCTCGATCGCCGGCAAGAAGCGCCAGGCCATCGTCGACTACCGGATCCACGTGCGCGGGGACCAGCGCGACGAGTATCCGCAGGTCTACACGGACATCGAGGTCGTCCACGAGGTCACCGGCACGGACATCTCGGAGGCAGCCATCCGCCGCTCGATCGAGTTGTCGGCGACGAAGTACTGCCCGGTCAGCGCGATGCTGTCGGCCGGCGCCACGGTGGTCCACCACCGCTACCGGATCCACTCGACCGGCGCGAGCCAGTACGAGGCCGAGGGCGAGGTCATCGCCACGGGGCCATACGCCCGGCCGGACGTGGTCGCGGGCACGAGCTAGCCGGATCGCCGTCGGGCCGATACCCGACTAGTTTGGTCGGACTTCTGTGCTATCCTGCCGGCCTGTCGTCCCGCCCCAGGAGCTTCCGATGCCGAGTGCCGTCCCCACCGATGCCGAAGCCCGCCTGCCCAGGGCGCGCATGATCGACCCGCGCGGCCATCGGTTCGGCGCCGGCGTGTCGGCAATCGTGCTCGTGGCGGCATTCATCCTGGACGCCCCGGTCCTGGTCGCCGCGGCCCTGCTCTCGATCGGGACGAGTGCCGCCCTCGGATTGCGCTGGTCGATCTACGGGGCGGCATGGCGCCGGATTGCCCGGCTCCTGTCGCTGCCGCCGACGACGCCCGAGCACGAGTATCCGCCGCGCTTCGCCCAGACGCTCGGCAGCGTCGCCCTCATCGCCTCACTCCTCGCCTTCGTCGCCGGGGCGAGTCCGGCCGGCTGGGTCCTCGCGTTCGCCGTTGCCGGGCTGCAGAGCCTGCTGGCCGTGACGGGCTACTGCCTCGGCTGCCGGCTCTACTTCCTTCGCTGGTGGGTCCCGGACCTGCTGACCCGGATCTGGACTCGCGGTCGCGTCCGGACGCCGTCTTCGCCGTTCGCGACGGAGCCGATCCGCTACCGCTGATCCGCGAGCCCGGCTTCTGGCACGCGGGGGTTGCATGACTATGCAGTCACCATGTATAGTCATCCTCCCATGACCGCCACCCAGCCGGCCACCGCTCCCTCCGCGTCCCCGGGCGCCGTCGCTCCGTCCACGGGCGTCCTGCCGCGTTCCCTGCGCGGTCAGGTCCAGGGCGGCGGCCGGCGACGGGTGCGCGTCGGGATCATCGGCGCGA
>JACQEF010000177.1 GCA_016200745.1 Chloroflexota bacterium
AGCACGTCGATCCAGTCCTTGGCGAAGTAGACGACGAAGGCGATCGAGACCGCCCACATCAGCGGATGGATCTCGCCCAGCTTGCCGCGGACGACCTTGAGCAGGACCCAGCTGATGAAGCCGGCACCGATGCCGACCGTGATGTCGTAGGTCAACGGCATCAGGATCATCGTCAGGAGGGCGGGCAGCCCGTCCTCGATGTCTCCGACCGGAATGTCCTTGACCAGTGTGAACATGAGGTAGCCAACGAGCACCAGGGCCGGCGCGGTGGCCACGCCCGGCACGAGCAGGGCGATCGGCGACAGGAAGATCGCGAGCAGGAAGAGCACGCCGGTCACGACCGACGCAAACCCGGTCCGCCCGCCCTCGGCGACGCCCGCCGCACTCTCGATGTAGGTCGTGTTCGACGAGACGCCGCCGACGCCGCCGGCGATCGCAGCGACCGAGTCGACGAGGAGCACCCGCCCGACGCCCGGGACAGAGCCGTCCTTCTCGGCGAGGCCCGCCTCGGCGGCGATGCCGGTGACGGTGCCCATGGTGTCGAAGAAGTCGCTCAGCATGATCGCGAAGATCGTCAACAGGGCCGTGATCAGCCCGAGCTTCGAGAACACCTGGAACGGATCCTGGAGGCCGAGGCCGATCGTCCCGAAGTCGGGTCCCACGATCAGCTTGTCGGCCGGTGGCACCGAGGACACGCCGGTGACGATCGCAACCACCGTGGTCACCAGGATGCTGATGATCAGGGCCGCCCTGATCTTCATCGCATAGAGGATGAAGGTGATGGCCAGCCCGAGCAGGAAGACACCCTGCGCGACCGAGGTCGGGAAGATCAGGAAGACCGGGGTCCCCTGGCCGGTCGCGTTCGAGCCGACGATCCCGCCGTTTGACAGGCCGATGAACAGGATGAACAGGCCGATGCCGACGCCGATCGAGCGCTTCAGGGCGAGCGGGACGGCGTTCATGATGGCTTCGCGAAGGCCGACCAGGACGAGGACCGTGATCACCACGCCCTCGATCACGATCACGCCCATCGCGCCCTTGCCGTCGAGGCCCTTGGCGGTCAGCGTGAAGGCGACGATGGCGTTGATCCCCAACCCGGCGGCCAGGGCGAACGGATAGTTGCCGACGAGGCCCATCGCGATCGTCATGATCCCGGCGATGAGCGCCGTGCCGGCGGCCACCGCCGCCGGGTTGAGTCCCAGCGGCTCGGCGATGATGCTGCCGTTCACGAACAGGATGTAGGCCATGACCATGAACGTGGTCACGCCCGCGCGCGTCTCCGTGATCAGATCTGTTCCGCGTTCGGCGAACTTGAAGTAGGACGCCAGGCCGTCGCTCGACATGCCCGACCGTGCTGCTGACACCGGACTCCCTGCCTCCTTGCCCTCACGCGGCACGCCGGAATCCCTCGGTGGACTCGGACCGCGCCACCTACCCAACGACGATCGCTCCCTCGGCGATCGTCGCGCCCTCAACGGCCGGCCAGGACGGACCGACCTCCCGATCCGCTACTCGTCCTCGTGGACTTCGAGGCCGAGCAGCTCCATCTGGACGTAGTCGCTGGTGTCGAATTCCAGCTGTCGCGGAGCGAACGGCGAGCGATCCTCGCCTGACGGGCCGATCGGGGCGAACTCCACGACCACGCGCTCGTCGCCCTGGACGAGCGTGTAGACGAGCAGCTGATCGGGACGGGTCTCGAACTCGAGATGCTCGAAGGAATCGATGTTCAGGGTGATGGCCAGGGGGGTGAAATAGGTCGAGATGTCGTCGGCGTCCGTGACGATGCGCTCGACCCAGCCGGTGCCGTGGCTGATCAGCTCGCGGCCTCGGTGGTAGCGGTACGACACGGTCTGCTTGAGCAGGGGGCGGAGCAGGTGGAGCATGTCCGCCCGCGATGAGACGACGCCCTGGTTCACGAAGAACTTCGCCGCAGGCTGGCTGGACAAGCGGGGCGTCTCCTCGGGGCACGGAGGCTGGACGGACGCTCCCGATGGTACCGCACCCCATCGACCGCGACGACGCGAATCTGAGCCCGGCCGGGCCCGCGTATCATCGGCGCGATGCTCCTTGCCCTCGATATCGGCAACACCAACATCACGGTCGGCCTGTTCCGGGCGGGTGCGCTGCTGGCGACCCGCCGCGCGGCCACCGAGCCGCGCGCGACGCCCGACGAGTTCGAGCTCGTGCTGACCGGGCTGCTCAACCTGGACGACGTTGGGCTGGCGGACCTCGATTCGATCGTTGCTGCGTCCGTCGTCCCGGGGATCACCGATGCGATCGAGGTCATTGCCGAGCGCCATGACCGGCCGCTCCTGATCGCGAGCGCGGGGACGGTCCCGCTCGCCGTCCGGGTCGACCGACCCGGCGACGTCGGTGCCGACCGGCTGGTCAACGCCCTGGCGGCCGCGCGGCTGTACGGTACGCCGGCGGTCGTCGCCGACTTCGGGACCGCGACCACGTTCGATTGCGTGGCCGCCGACGGCGCCTACGTCGGCGGCGCGATCGCTCCAGGGCTCGATCTCGGGCTCGAGGCGCTCGCCGCGCGGACGGCGAAGCTGCCGCGGGTCGAACTGCGTGCGCCGGAGCGGGCGATCGGGCGGGACACCGCCGCGGCTATCCAGTCCGGCGCCGTCCTGGGCTACCAGGCGCTCGCGAGCGGCCTGCTCGAGCGGGTCCGAACCGAGCTTGCCGAAGCGAACGGCGTGCGGCCCGGAGACATCCACGCGATCGCGACGGGTGGCCTGTCACGGGCGCCCTGGATCCGGGCCGTCCGCGGCTTCGACGCCATCGATCCGGAGCTGACGCTCAAGGGCCTGGCAATCCTTCACGCCGAGGTGGGCGGCGGGGAGCCGCTCGAGCTGGGCCTGTCATGACCGGCTCGACGGGTGGACACGTTGACGGGCGGCTGACCGGGCGCCTGATCGGGCTGGGCGTGACCGGCTCGATCGCGGCCTACAAGGCGGTCGAGCTCCTGCGGCTGCTCCGCGCGGAAGGTGCCGACGTCGCGGTGATGCTGACACCGTCCGCTGCGCAGTTCGTCGGCCCGCTGTCGTTCGCCGCCCTCTCCCGCCACCCGGTCGAGACCGACCTGCTCGGTCTGCTGCCGGACGGCCGGATCGGGCACATCGTGGTCGGCGACACGGCAGACGCGATCGCCGTCGCCCCGGCCACGGCGCACTTCCTCGGGGCGATGGCCAACGGCCTGGCGGGCGACGTGGTGACCGCCACCTGCCTCGCGTCGCGGGCGCCGATCGTCGTGGCGCCGGCGATGGACGGCGACATGTGGACGCACCCAGCGACCCAGGCCAACGTGACCCGCCTCCGCGACGCGTTCGGCTACCGGATCGTCGAGCCCGAGCAGGGTTCGCTCGCGTCCGGGCAGTCGGGCGTCGGACGGCTGGCCGACCTCGGGCTGATCGTCGACGCGATCGTCGCGGCCGTGGCCGACCGTCCGGTCCGCGTCCCGGAACCCGCCGCCCGCCCGCCCCTGGTGGCCACCGCCCACGACGCCGACCTGACCGGCCGGCACATCGTCGTTTCCGCGGGCGGAACCCGCGAAGCCATCGATCCCGTCCGGTTCATCGGCAATCGCTCGACCGGGAAGATGGGCGTCGCGGTCGCCGAGGCCGCGCTCGCCCGCGGCGCATCCGTCACCGTGATCGCGGCCAACGTCGAGGTGCCGCTGCCGCGGACCGCAACGGTCGCCCGCGTCGAGTCCACCGCGGACCTGCGCGCGGCGCTGCTCCGGCTCACCCAGCGGACAGACGGCACCGCCGGCTACGACGCCCTGGTGATGGCCGCCGCGGTCGCGGACTTCCGGCCGGTCGCCCCGGCGGACCGCAAGCTCGAACGCGCCGCGCGACTCGCCATCGAGCTCGAATCCACGCCGGACCTCCTGGCCGAGGTGGCCCGGATCGCGCACGGGCTCGACAGCCACGGCGCGCCGACGCGGCGGCCGCTCGAGCCCGTCCCGGTCCTGGTCGGGTTCGCCGCGGAGACCGGGTCGCTCGAACGCGCCGGGGAGAAGCTCCGCCGCAAAGGCGTCGACCTGCTCGTCGCGAACGACGTGAGCGAACCCGGGTCGGGCTTCGGCACCGACACCAACCGGGTCACGGTCCTCGGCGCGGACGGGTCGCGCGACGAGCTGCCGCTGCTCACCAAGCGCGGGGTGGCCGAGCGGCTGCTCGACCGCGTCGCCCTCGCGCTGGACGCGCGCGATGCGGCCCGCCAGACTGATGCCACGACCGCCCAACGGAGCCCGGAGCCAGCATGAGCGCAACACCAGCCACCCCACGCCGACTGTCTGTCGCTGATATCGCCAAGCTGTACGCCGACGGCGCCCGGATCCCGATGCTGACGGCGTACGACCACCCGACCGCGCAGCTCCTCGACGAGGCCGGCATCCCGTTGCTGCTCGTCGGCGACTCGGTCGGCCAGGTGATGCTCGGCTATGAGACGACCGTGCGGGTCACGATGGCCGAGATGGTCCACCACACCAAGGCGGTCGTGCGCGGCAGCCGGCGGGCCCTCGTCGTCGCCGATATGCCGTTCCTGTCCTACTCGACGCCGGCCGAGGCGCTCGAGCACGCCGGCACGTTCCTGCGCGAGGCCGGTGCCCAGGCGGTGAAGGTCGAAGGGGGCGTCCGGACCGCCCGGATCATCGAGGCGCTGGTCCGGGCCGGGATCCCCGTCATGGGCCACATCGGGTTGACCCCGCAGGCGATCCATGCCATTGGCAAGGTGCGCGTCCAGGGCAAGAGCCGCGACCAGGCGCGCGCGCTGCTCGCCGACGCGCAGGCCGTCCAGGAGGCGGGCGCCTTCGCGATGGTCCTCGAGCTCGTCCCGGAACAGCTCGCGGCGGCGATCACGGAGCGGCTCCGGATCCCGACCATCGGGATCGGCGCGGGCCCCGGGTGCAGCGGCCAGGTCCAGGTCATCACCGACCTCATCGGGCTCGGCGACTTCGTTCCGAAGCACGCTCGATCGTACGCCCACGTCCGCGGCGAGATCCTCGCGGCGGCGACATCCTATGCCGCCGACGTGGCAGCCGGGACCTTCCCCGGGCCGGACGAGACCGTTCGCATGGACGACTCGGTCCTCGACGAGGTGCTCGGACGGGGGGCATCCGACCGGCCCGCCGGCGAGCTGCCGGCCGGCGGGATCCCGCTCGACCGCGACCTGTAGCGTCCCGGATCGCGCCGGAACCGCTTGACCCGGATCGTACGCACCCGCGCGGAGCTGCGGGCCGCCCTCGATCGCGTCGAACGTCCGGTCGGCGTCGTCCCGACGATGGGCTGGCTTCATGAGGGTCACCGCGCCCTGATGCGGCAGGCCCGGGCGGCCGACGCCACCACGGTCGTGACGATCTTCGTCAACCCGCGGCAGTTCAACGTCGCGGACGACTTCATGCGGTACCCGCGGAACGAGGCCCGGGACCTCGACATCTGTACCGCCGAGGGCGTGGACCTCGTCTTCGCCCCGCCGGCCTCGGAGGTCTATCCGCCCGGGTTCGACACCGTCGTGTCCGTCGGAGCGGTCGCCCGGCCGCTCGAGGGAGCGGCCCGGCCCGGGCATTTCGACGGTGTGGCGACGGTGGTCGCGATCCTGTTCGGGCTGGTCCGGTCCGACCACGCCTACTTCGGGCAGAAGGACGCCCAGCAGGTCATGGTCATCCGCCAGATGGCGCGCGACCTGGCCATCCCGACCGAGGTGATCGCCTGTCCGACCGTCCGTGAGCCGGACGGGCTGGCGTTGTCCTCACGGAACGTCCACCTGACACCGGCCGAGCGGGCGGCGGCGCCCGTCCTCCACCGGGCGCTCGTCGCGGCGCGGACGCGGTGGGCGGCCGGCGAACGGTCGGCCGACGCCTTGCGCGAAGCGATGCGGGCGACACTGGCCGGCGAGCCGTTGGCGGAGGTCGACTACGTCTCCGTCGCGGACGCGGCGATGCTGACCGAGCTCGATCGGGTCGAGGGTCAGGCGCTGCTGTCCCTGGCCGTCCGCTTCGGAACGACCCGGCTCATCGACAACGAATCGCTGGGCGCCGAGCCCGCGGTCGGCTGAGCCGCGCGATGGCCGCCGGCCGCAGGATCCTCGTCGCGTACCTGGTCTACTTCGGCGCGATCGGGGCGGC
>JACQEF010000180.1 GCA_016200745.1 Chloroflexota bacterium
GACGTCCAGGGCTGATCGGACCGCCGGAGCGTCACCACCGGGTACCCGGCGCGGTCCATGGCGCGGCGATCAACCCGGCGACGACTGACCCGGCGGCTCCGTGTCGTGCGGATCCGGGTCGTCGCGCCGGTACGGGACGGCGACGACAACGGTGTGCGGCCGGCCCAGCAGGACGGTCCGCAGCCGCTTGGCCGACTGGTTGTAGAGGAGCCGCTCCCACCAGCTCCGGGCGACGTACTCGGGGATGACGACGAACGTGACCGGCTGCTCCTTGTCGGCGGGCCAGGCCCGGTCGAGGACGTCGAGGTAGGCGATCAGCGGGCCTACGAGGGCCCGGAACGGCGACTCGACGATGACGAGCGGGACATCCGGAATCTGGCGCTCCCAGCGATCCCGGATCTTCGAGGCCTCCTCGGGGTCGTCCGAGACGAGGATTGCCCGGACATCCTCGGCAATCGATCGGCCGACGTTCACCGCCTGGACGACGGCCCGCGTGATCCCGGGTACCGGCAGGATCACACGCTCCGCACGGTGCGGCCCTCGGAACACTACGTCCTCACGGACCGCGAGCGACGCGTTCGATGCCGTGTACTGGCGGTGGATGAAGACCATGAGCACCACGAGGATCGGGATGATGACTGCGATGAGCCACGCCCCGAAGGTGAACTTCACGAAGAGCACGACCACCGACACGATCGCGGTGAGAATCGCCCCCAGGCCGTTGATCGCGAAGCGCCAATGCCAACCGGCCGATCGCTCCTTTAGCCAGTGGAGGACCATCCCAAACTGGCTGATCGTGAATGACACGAAGACGCCGATCGAGTAGAGCGGGATGAGGGCCGTCGTGTTGCCCCGGAATGCCACGAGCAGCACGATTGCGACGATGCTCAGGATGACGATCCCGAGGGTGAAGGCCAGCCGATCTCCCCGGAAGCTCATCTGGCGCGGCATGTAGCCGTCGCGGGCGAGGATCGCGGCGAGCCGCGGGAAGGCGTTGAACGAGGTGTTCGCGGCGAGGAAGAGGATCAGCGCCGTGAACGCCTGGAACAGGTAGAACCAGATCGTGTCGTTCCCGTAGGCGAGGGCCGCGACCTGGCTGATGACGGTCTTCGTCGTCGGGACGTCGATGGCCACGATCCCGAACCGGTCCGCGACGAACGTGATACCCACGAAGAGGACGGCCAGCAGGATCGCCATGGCGGTCAGCGTCGTGGCCGCGTTGCGAGCCTCGGGCGGCTTGAACGCCGGTACGCCGTTGGTGATCGCCTCCGTTCCGGTCAGGGCGACCGAGCCTGACGCAAAGGCTCGAAGGATGAGGAAGATCCCGAGTGGCTCAAGCGGGTTCGGGGCCCCGGGCAGCGGCGCGGGCGGGTGGCCGGTCTCGCCGAGGACGACCGTCCGGTAGACGCCGATCGCAATCATCAGCAGCGCGCTGCCCACGAACAGATAGGTCGGGATCGCGAAGATGTTTCCGGACTCGCGGAGTCCCCGGAGATTGCCCAGCGTGATGAGGATGATCGCCGCGACCCCCACCTCGATCCGCCAGTCGGCGACGGCGGGCACGGCCGAGATGACCTGCTCGACCGCTGATGCCGTCGACACCGCGACCGTCATCACGTAGTCGACGAGCAGGGCACCGGCCGCGATGAGGGCGGTGATCATCGGCAGGTTCGCCCGGGCGACCGCATACGCCCCGCCGCCGGACGGATAGGCGATGCCGATCTGGCGGTAGCTCGTCGAGACGACCGCGAGCAGCAGCGCGATCGCGATCGCGATGGGCAGGCTCAGGAACAGTGATCCGGCGCCTGCCACCACCAGGACGCGCAGGATCTCTTCCGTGGCATAGGCCGATGACGAGATCGCGTCCGAGCTGAAGATCGCGAGGGCCTTCGCCTTCGAGAGGCGCTCGCTGATGTCCTCGTGGATCGAGAGTGGCCGGCCGAACAGCGAGAGCCGGATGCGGGCGAGCAGCCGGCCGACCGCGGTCCGTGGCGCCGACGCCGCTTCATTGGCGACGAGCGTGCCCTCGCCCGAGTAGCGGAAGTAGGCCGCGTGCGGCCGCTCGATCCGAACGCGGCGGTCACCCGGCTTGCGACCGCGGAGCGGCCCCCGATCGTCCCTCACCGTCTGGAGGCGACCTTTCCAACCCACCGCTGGTTCACCCGGAGAGGATCGCGCCGGTTGGCGCGTGATCCCTGCCCCATCTGCCTCAAGATGGCGAGTCCCGGCGATATGGCACGTTCACCACGACCGTGTGCGGCCGTCCCAGCAGGGCGGCCCGGAGGCGTCTCGCGGACTGGTTGAACAGGATCCGCTCCCACCAGCTGCGGGCGACGAACTCAGGGACCACCACGAATGTGATCGGCTGGGGACGATCCGCGGGCCAGGCTTCGTCGAGGACGTCGAGATAGGCCAGCAGCGGCGCGACAAGCGCCCGGAAGGGCGACTCGACGACCACGAGCGGGACGTCGGCGAGCTGCTGGTTCCACCGCTCTCGGATGGCGGCTGCCTCGAGCGGGTCGTCAGACACAAGCACCGCCAGGACATCCCGATTGATAGACCGGCCGACATTGATCGCATTGACGACCGCCCGATTCAGACCCGGCACCGGAACGATGACTCGCTCCTCGCGCCGCGGTCGGGGGATCGTTGCATCCAGAGGAATCGCGAGCTGCTGGGCGCTGGATCGGTACTGCCGGTGGATGAAGACCATGCCCGCAATGAGGATCGGGATCAGGAGCAGGACCACCCACGCCCCGAGGGCGAACTTCGATACCGCCACCTCGACAGCAACGATGCCTGTGGTGAGCGCGCCGACGCCGTTCACGATGGCCTTCCGACGCCAGCCACGGGTCGCCTCCCGAAGGCGGTACCAATGCCGGACCATGCCCGACTGGCTGAGGGTGAACGCGATGAACACCCCGACCGTGTAGAGCGGGATGAGGGCCGTGACGCTCCCGCCGAAGGCTGCGATGAGCAGCACCGAGACGATGGCAAGGACGACGATTCCGCTACTGAAGGCAAGCCGGTCGCCGCGGAACTGGAACACCCGCGGCAGGAAGCCGTCGCGCGCGAGGATGCTGGACAGCCGCGGGAAGTCCGCGAAGGACGTGTTCGCCGCGAGGACGAGCAGGATCGCGGTGGACGCCTGGACGATGAGATGGATTGGCGTTCCGCCTCCCACGAACGTCCGGGTCAGCTGGCTGACGACTGTCTCCTGCTCGGTCGGGTCGGGCAGAATCCCGAGCTGGCCCACCAGGAAGCTCATGCCCAGGAAGATGAGCCCGAAGAACGTCCCCATCAGGGTGATGACGACTTGAGCGTTCCGCGGCTCGGGCGGCTTGAACGCTGGAACGCCATTCGAGACCGCCTCGGTGCCGGTCAGCGCGACCGAGCCGGAGGCAAAGGCCCGGAGGATCAGCAAGAGCCCCAACGGCTCCGCCGTCTCGGCGGTCAGCCACGCGGCGGGCGGTTGGTACTCGGGCATCGAGCCCGTGGCGAACCGGAACAGCCCGATTCCGAGCACGGTGAAGATCGACACGAGGTAGACGTACGTCGGGATGCTGAACACAAGACCGCTCTCGCGCAGCCCCCGGAGATTGACGAGCGCGATCACGACGACGATCCCGATCCCGATCCCGACGCGCAGATCGAACAGCTCCGGAATGATCGACGTCAAGGCGGCCACGCCAGCCGCCACGGAGACCGCGACCGTCAGGACGTAATCGGTCAACAGTGCCGCGGCGGCGGTCAAGCCGGGCAGGACCCCGAGGTTGTCGCTCGCGACGATGTAAGAGCCCCCGCCGTTGGGATACGCCGCGATCGTCTGACGATAGCTCGTGACCACGATCGCCAGGACGAGGACGATGAGCCCTGTGATCGGAAGCGTCAGGGCGAGGGCCCCGGCCCCGGCCAGGATCAGGACCCGCATGATCTCCTCGGTCGCGTAGGCCGAGGACGAGATGTTGTCCGAAGCGAAGATCGCAAGACCGGTGAAGACGTTCAGGCGCTCGCCGATCTCATCGTGGAGGGACAGCGGTCGCCCGAAAAGGATCGCGCGGACCCGGGCCGTCGCACGGCCCATCGCGGTGCGCGGACGAGAAGCAGCCTCTCGCGCGACCAGGGTGCCCTTTCCCGTATAGCGGAAGTACGTCGAGTGCGGACGAGCGACGCGGACGCGTCGGTCGCCGGGCTTGCGACCGGGGACGGGCTGGTTCTCGTGCCTCACAGGTGTGGGGATCTTCGCACGCCCGACCGCCTGTGACAGGTCGGTGCGGTGCCATCCCCGAGACGGCCTAGGATGCGAACATGGGCCAGATCTCGGGTCTTCGGCTGCTACGGATCGTCGGCGTGGCGGGGGTGTCGCTCACGCTCGCCACGCTCCTGGTCGCGATCCTCGAGGACGGACTCGGGGTCTCGAATCCATCGGCGGTCTACCTCGTAGCCGTCGTCGCGACCGCGGTGCTCAGCGGCACGATCGGCGCGATCGTGGCGTCGATCGGCTCATTCCTGCTCTATGACTTCCTGTTCATCAACCCCCGCTACACCCTCACTGTGTCCGAGCCCGGCGAGTGGCTGAGCGTCGTGCTGCTGCTCTTCGTCGGCGTCGTCGTCGGCCAGCTGGCCGCCATCCAGCGCGCCCAGACCGAGGTCGCCCGCGCCAGGGAGCGCGAAGCCAGGGCCCAGTTCGAGCTCAGCCGAGCGCTGGCGACCCGCGAATCGACGCCGACGGTCCTCCCCGAGATCACCCGGATCCTTGTCGCGGAGACCGGCACCGAGCGGGTCTGGATCGCGCTCGGTGCAGACGACGCCGGCGAGCGCGTGGCCGCCGAGACCGAACCTACGGCTCTATCTGGGCGCTGCACGGTCGCGCGGCGCCATCACCCGATCGGACGGCGACGCGCCTGTTGTCGGCCGCGGCCGACCTCATCGGCCTCGCGCTGGCGCACGACCGCCTCGCCGCTGAGGCGCAGGCAGCGGAGATCGCGCGGGCGAGTGACGCGCTCAAGTCGGCGCTCCTGCAGTCGGTCTCGCACGACCTTCGCACGCCGCTGGCCGCGATCCGCGCCGCGGCCGGCTCGCTGCGGCCGGACAGCGGGCTGAGCCCGGCCGCCCAGGCCGAAAGCGCAGCGGCGATCGACCGCGAGGTCGAGTACCTCAATCGCCTCGTCACGAACCTGCTCGACCTCAGCCGGATCGAGGCCGGGGCGCTGCGGGCCGAGCGTGACGTCTACGAGCTCGACGACCTGCTGGGTCCGATCGTCGACCGCATCCGGCCCCGCCTCGGTGACCGCCCGATCGAGATGGAGCTGGCGGTGCCGCCGGTCTACGTCGACCCGATCTTCCTCGACGAGGCCGTGACGAATGTCCTCGAGAATGCCGCCAAATACACGCCTGCGGGCACGCCGATCCGGATCCGTGCGACCGCGACGCCGGAGGGGCGCGTCCGGCTGACGATCGACGATGCTGGCACAGGCGTGCCGAAGGATGCCCTGCCGCACCTCTTCGAGAAGTTCTACCGGGTGCCCGGGCGGGGCACCACGGGCCGAACCGGCACCGGCATCGGGCTGGCCGTGACCCGGGGCCTCGTCGAGGCAATGGGTGCGAATGTCGAGGCTCGGAGCGGCGATCGCGGCGGTCTCGCGGTCGATTTCGACCTCCCGGCCGCCCAGGCCGCAAGCGCCGTTTCCACGGCCCGGAGCTGAACGCGATGGGCCCGAGGATCACCATGAAGGGCGCCGGCCCCGGACCGACGGTGCTCGTCGTCGAGGACGACCAGGAGACGCGGGCGGCCCTCGTCCGCGCCATGGTCGCTCGGGGGTACCACGCGGTGGAGGCGGGAAACGGCACGACGGCGCTCCAGTACTGGGCGGCGAATCGGCCGGACGTCGTCCTGCTCGACCTCGGGTTGCCGGACATGGACGGGCTCGACGTCATCCGGCGCATCCGACGCGACGCCCTGACCCCGATCGTGATCCTGTCCGGGCGCTATGAGGAACGCGAAAAGGTCGAGGCCCTGGAGCGCGGCGCGGACGACTACGTGACGAAGCCCTTCGGGGTGGACGAGCTCAACGCCCGGCTCCGCGTCGCGCTGCGCCGGGCGGCCGGGCCGGCGGCCGACACGAGCGGTCGGGTCGTCGCGGGGCCGCTGGTCCTCGACGCGACGCGACACGAGGTCACGGTCGGCGACAGGCTCGTCGACCTCACGCCCCGCGAGTTCGAGATCCTGCGCGTCCTGCTGGAGCATGCCGGGCGCCTCGTGACAAAAGGCCGGATCCTCCGCGCGGTCTGGGGCCCTGAGTACCAGGGCGAGGACAGCTACGTCTACGTCCACGTCAGCCAGCTCCGCCGCAAGCTTGCCGCCGCGGATCCGGGCGGATCGATCCGCGATCTGATCGTGACGGAGCCCGGCGTGGGATACCGGATCGGCGGGCTGGGCGCCGGTCACGGCCGGGGAGCCGATGGTCTTTAGACGGATCTAAGGGTCCGGATCCTCGTGGACCCCGATTCCCTCTTGGAGGCCGGGGCGACGATCCCAGCCGATGACCGAGACGAGACCCCAGGGCGACCATGTCAATGACGCCGTTCCGGCCGTCATCGAGCGCGAGCTCCGGATGGTCCGGGAGGCGATCGCGATGGTCGCGAGCGGCTATGCGCCGCGCGTGACCCTCGCCGGCCTGCACTTCGGCGAGGCCCTGCTCGAGCAGGCGACCGGGTGGGCCACCGCCGAAGGGGTCCGGCTCACGCCGCTCTGGCGGACCGACGAGGCCGGTGTCGACCTGGCGATCGAGGCCGAGCGGCGATGACCGCGACACTTGGCACGGTGCTCGTCGTCGAAGACGACGAGAGCCTCCGCCGCATCCTCGGTCATTACCTGCGTGGCCACGGCATCGGCGCGGCCGAGGCGGCCTCCGCCGAGGACGCCGCACAGATCCTGGAGGACGGGCTGCGGCCGGAGCTCATCGTGCTCGACATCAACCTGCCGGGCGACAACGGCTGGGACCTCCTCCGGGGTTCGGCCTTCGCGAACGCTGGCCGGCCGCCGGTCGTCATCGCGAGCGCGCTGCCGGTCAGCCCGAAGCGCCTCGCCGAGTTCGGGATCGCGGGCTACTTGCCCAAGCCATTTCCCGTCGAGACGCTCGTCGCGACGATCGAGCGCCTGCTGAACCCTGGGAAGGACGCCGAGGACTCATGAACGACCTCCAGATCATCCTCATCGGCGTCGTGATGGTGCTGGCCCTGGCCGGCTACCTGGCGCTGTGCGACT
>JACQEF010000187.1 GCA_016200745.1 Chloroflexota bacterium
CTCGCGCCTCAACGAGGCGACGACCTACGGCTACACGGTGCCGCGCGAGGGCCTGCGCTGGGCGCACGTGGACCTCGAACCGGGTCGCGCGAACGGCGTCCCGGCCCCCGAGCTGACGGTTGCCACCGACGCGAAGGCCTTCCTGCGGGCCGCGAACGAGCGGCTCGTGGGCCGCGCGGTCCTCGATGCCGAGCGGGTGCGAACGCGCCAGGCCAACAACGAGGCGGACCGCGCGGCGTGGGAGGCCGCCAGCGTCGTCGACGATCGAGCCTGGGACGGACTTGGTGTCCACCCCGGCCGGACGGTCTCCACGCTGCGGCGCGTGCTCCCGGATGACGCGATCCTGACGACCGACGCCGGCAACTTCGGGGGCTGGGCCGCTCGGGGCTTCCGCTTCCGGCGGCCCGGGACCTTTCTCGGGTCGACCTCGGGCGCCATGGGCTACGGCCTGCCGGCGGCGATCACCGCGGCACTGGTCCACCGGGATCGTGCCGTGGTGGCACTGGTCGGTGACGGCGGGCTGGCCATGACCATGGCCGAGCTCGAGACGTCCGTCCGCGTCGGCGCGCGCGTTGTCGTCCTCGTCAACGACAACGAGCAGTACGGCACGATCCGGATGTGGCAGGAGCGGCGCGGAACGGGGATCGGCGTCGGCACGGAGCTCGGGCCGATGGAGTTCGCGGCCATCGCCCGGGCGTGCGGCGCCCGGGGGGCCCGCGTGGAGCGCGACGCCGATTTCGAGCCCGCCCTGCGTGCCGCTCTGGCCGCGGACCGTTCGACGGTCATCCACCTCACCGTGGACCGCCGCTGGGTGTCGGTCGACCAGCCACCGGAGTGATCGCGAACACCGGCACGACCCGGCCGCGAGCCGAACCTAGGGCCAGCGCCGCCCGATGATCGAGAAGGACAGCGGGACCCGGCCCCGTTCCTCCGGGCGTACGTCCGCGTGCCCACCCCACCAGTCGATCGGGTACTCCGCCACGCGCTCGAGCTGCAGCCCGGCGCCGAGCAGGGCGGAGATGATCTCGCCGAGCGTCCAGGCGCGCGCGAACTTCCAGCTCTGCTCGGCGTCGTCGAGCGACAGGCGCTCGATGTACTCAGGCGCCCAGCCCTTCGAGGCTTCCGGGCCGCCGAAGTAGTCGTAGTCGGTCGCGATCCAGTGGCCGTTCTCGTCGGCGTCGAACAGCCACTCGGCCGGATGCCCCTCGAACAGCACGAACCGCCCGTCCCGCGCGAGCAGCCGGGCGATCACGGCCGCCCACGCATCGAGATCCTGGATCCAGATCAGCGAGCCCCGGCCCGTGTACACGAGGTCCGCCGTGGCGTCGAGATCGGGCGGCGCGTCGAGGACGTCCGACTGGACCCATCGCGCTGGCGCCCCGGTTGCGTCGGTGAGCCGGGCCGCCAGCGCGAGCATCCGCGCACTGAAGTCGACGCCGACGACCTCGTCGGCGCCCAGGTTCCAGAGGGCCAGCGTGTCGCGACCGGCCGCGCATTGGAGGTGGATGGCCCGCCGGCAGCGGCCGTGCAGATCGCAGATCAGCTCGATCTCCGCGTCGAACAGGTTCGAGCCGCCGCCTCGGATCTCGGCGATCGCATCCGCCAGCCAACCCTCGTAGCGCTCGGCGGCCTCGTCCCAGGCCGCCTTGTTGGCGCGGTGCATCAGCCGTGGGTCGGCGCGTTCGGCGGGCGTCGCCGGGCGGACCAGGGCCGACTCCTCGTCACTCAACGTCGGGCCTCGTGCGGAGCCTGCGGCGACTCAGTCGTCGCGCAGCCGGGCGTAGTTGACGAGGTCGTGCCACGCGCCGGCCCGGTACTGCACGCCGCGCAGCACGGCCTCGCGGATGAAGCCGGCCTTCTCGAGCGACCGCTGCTCGGCCAGGTTCTCGACGTCCGTGGAGGCCTCGACCCGGTGGAGGTTCGTGGTGGCGAACAGGAAGTCCGCCACGAGACGTTGCGCCTCGGTGCCGTAGCCGTGGCCTCGCGCATCCGGGATGAGGGCGATGCCGACGTTCCAGGCGCCCGATTCGTCGTTGGGACCGTACCGTTCGAGATGCCAGCTGACCGTTCCGATCGCCTCGCCGTCGGACAGGCGCTCGACGATCAGCTGGCCGTTGCGCTCGTTGCGCATCGGGCCGCGCGCCAGCGCCTCGCGGTCGACCGGGGCGCGGGGAATCCCGAAGTCGTTGAACGAACCCTTGAACTCGGGGGCGGACCAGCGGTCGAGCAGGTCTGCGTCATCCGGCGTGACGTCACGGAGCCGTACTGCCACCCCGTCGACCGTCACGCCCATCGGCTTGAACGATAGCCGATGTGTGGCGGTCGGGGCGAATGTTGACACTGCATGTCAACAACCGGGGCGACTGTGACGACGCCGACGAGATGCAAGGAGGACACGCGCGATGATCACCGAGCTGCGCCGCTATCGCCTGAAGACCGGCCGGGTCGAGTCGTGGCTGCGCTTCTTCGAAGAGACGCTCGCCCAGAGCGAGCGGCACGGAATCCGGGTCGAGTACGCGGGCCTGGACGCCGAGACGAACACGTTCGTCTGGCTCCGGAGCTTCACCGACGAGGCCGATCGGGTCCGGCGCAAGGACGCTTTCTACGGTGATGCCTGGTGGTCCGAGCGAGAGGCGGTCGCCATGGACCACGTCCTCGACTACGAGGTCACGTTCCTCGACGCCGCGATCGTCCGCGAAGGCGGCGCGCTCGTCTCCCAAAGGGCAAGCCAGGCCTTGACCATCATCTCCATCGGCTTGGCGTTCGCGAGGCCGCCGGCATCGAGGGCCTCGAAGCCGATCCCGGCACCTGTTCGAGCGAGAGGGCCACCACCGACTCACGATCGACCAGGGCGGTCGACAACGAGCGGGCGATCCGGGCCTATGCGAGGGTCGGGTTCAGGCCGGTCGGCCGCATGCGCCGGCACCAGCGGTTCCCGGACGGCACCTGGCGGGACGCCCTCCTGATGGACCTTCTCGCCGACGAGCTGGAGGAGGACGGATGACCGGAGAGGCCCGGATGCGGCCTCTGACCGGTCGCGCGGAGCTCCGGCGTCGGCACCCGTTCAGCGGACGATCTCGACGGTGTCGCCATCGGCGACCGGATGATCGCGACCCACGCGCTGCGCGTCGAACCGCGCCGAGGGGCCCCAGATGAGCGCCCCGCTGAACGTGGCCGCGAGATCGTGGTGGACCGAGGCCGCGACATCGGCCACCGTGGCACCGGGCCGCAACGCCACCGGCTCCGGGTCGACCGCGCCATTGGTCCGGAGATGGACACGGAGCAGGCCGGTCAGCCGCCACGCCGCTTCCAGGAACGCGTCCAGGCTCCCCTCGTCGAGGATCGAGACCGGGACGAGCTCGAGCTCGGCGAACGTCGCGCTCAACCGTGACAGGTCCGCGGGACCGGCCTCGTCGGCGCATGTGGCGGCGAGGAAGGCGGGCTTCACGATCCCGGCCCCGTCGACCTCGTCCTTGACGACGGTCAGCTCGGCCGGGCCCGCGGTGGCCCGGCAGCAGTAGACGATCGCGTCGACCGAGCGGAGCACGCCGAGCAGCGCCCGGCCACCGCCACGGTCCTCCGACGCCCCCTCGATGAGCCCCGGGATCTCGACGAGCTGGATCAGGACGCCCCCGACCCGGGTCAGGGCGGGGACGGGCCGGAGCGTCGTGAACGGGTAGTCGCCGGTCTTGATCTGGATCTCGGACAGGGCCTGGAGGAGTGACGACTTCCCGACATTGGGCGGCCCGACGAGCGCGACCTGCGCCGCGCCTTCCCGCCGGACCGCGATCGAGTCACGGTGGACCGCCCCGGCTCGGACGCGCGCGTCCTCGATCTCGGACAACAGCCATTTGCGGAGGTCCGCGTAGGGACCGTTGCGGTAGTCCGGGAGCTCGTCGAGCAGCGACCGGACCTCGCGGATCCGCTCTCGGCCCTCTGTTCCTGTGAGTCGTCGCTTCGCCACCTGGGCGAAGGTTCGATGCGGCATCGGCATCGCCCGTCTCCTTCACCGGCGGGCGACGCGGCGCGCGCAGCAGATCGGCTGCAGCGGCGGCACGCGTCGATCCCGCCCCTTCCACTGACGCTTGTGCTGGAAGGGGCGGTTCAGCCGTTCCTGTTGGAGATCGTGGCGAACCAGGCGTTCATGGCGGCGACAGGGTACACCAGCGCAGAGCCAGCGGGCGGTGCCGGCCCGTTCAGGCGCGCCGGACGGCGTCGCCCCGGCGGACCGTGCCCGCCTCCACGACACGGGCGTTGAGCCCCCGGAGCCGGTGGGCGCGGCCGAGCGGGGAGTTGATCCAGCGGAGGGCCTCGCTGCCGAAGCGAGCGCTGAACTTCGCGCAGCCCGTGTGTGGCTCGGCGCTCACCTCGATCGTCGCCGACCCGATCGCAAGTCGGCTGCCGACCGGCAGGTGCTCCTCGCACAGATCGAGATCGACGTAGAGCTGGTCCCCGGCGATCGGCCAGCGCGATCGATCCGGTTCGATCGCGGCGAGCAGGCGGGTGTTGATGACGGTCAACTGCGCGGCCAGGTAGGCCGGTGTCTTCGCGGTGTCCCGCATCGCCCAGCGGTCGCCGACGAGACCGGAGTCGAGGTCGAGCCAGGCATCCTCGACGATCTCGCGCTCGTCGACGGTCGGTCGACGAACGATCAGCTCGAGCCGGCCGTCGTCGCGAGGCGATTCGTGGACGGACTCCAGGTTCGGGTCGAACCGGGTGGCGGGCGTGTCGTGCATGCGACGGAGTGTCGCAGAAACGTCGCGGGGCTGGCTAGAATGCCCGCCGCAGGAACATCAGGCCCAGGAAGAGGATCACCGCACCAACCACGAGGTAGGCCGGCGGCAGCGTCGAAATGGTATGCACCGAATCGGTCAGGAATCGGCTGACCGAGGCGCCCATGTCCACGGACTGGCCGCCGCCGCTCGAACCGGCGACCTTGCCCGCGACCTGCCCGACGCCGTTCCCGTACTCGACCATGCGCGGATGATCTCACCGGACGCAAGCGCCGGTCGGGGAGTCTGGCTGGCGGCGGGCGCCCGTGGTCAGCGGCGCCACGCTGGCGATGGCGCCAGGGGCCGGCGCCGCGTCGCCCGGGTGGTCGGGGTCGCCTGGTCCCTTCGGTGGCGGGCGTGGTGGCTCGAGCGCGGCCGTGGCGCAGGCAGAGAGCCCGAGGCCACGGCCGCCGCGTCCGGCCGCCTACTTGCTGCGAGCGAAGACCGGCGCCGAGTTGACCTGCACCGCCGGGATGAGGGCGTCCGTCGCACTCGCCCTGAACCCGAAGGATCCGCTGATCTTGGTGCTGTAGTAGGCGTAGCCGTCAGTCGCGACCACGACGGTCGCCACCTTCTTGTACGTCGACCAGGTCCCGCTGCCGCTCTTGACGGCCCGCAGGATCGCGACCTTGCTGCCGGCGAACGTCTTGCCGAGGTTGAACCGCGCGGTGGCGTACGTGCCCTTGGCGACGACCGTGCTCGTCACATACTTGCCGCTATGGGTCGTCCCGGGATGGACCCCGCCCACGATCCGGCGGAGCTTGAGGTTGATGCCGGTGAGGTCCGTCGCGGCGATCGTCAGCGCCGTCGCGTGTGCCGCGTTCGCCACGCCGGCGGTCGAGTAGTAGCCAGACAGGTTGGCGCCGGTCCGATCGGACACGTGGAGGAAGTGCTTGCCCGGAGCGAGATTGACCGTATACGCCCCATCGGTGCCCGTGGTCATGAGCTGCATGCAGATGGTTCCCGTGCAGTCGCTGACGTCGACGCTGACCGGGGTGCCCGTCGCGCCCGTCACGACTCCGG
>JACQEF010000181.1 GCA_016200745.1 Chloroflexota bacterium
CGGCCGACACGATCTGGGCGGTCGGGATGCCGAAGAACGTCCAGTTGTCCTGGCGGAGCGTCTCGAGCGCGAAGCGGACCGAGGCATACCAGATGAAGAAGACGAGCAGCAGGTCGCCCCGCCGCAGCCGACCGGCGAAGCGGCGGCCGAGCCAGACCAGGGCCAGCATCCCGAGCAGCCCCGAGAGCGACTCGTACAGGAAGAGCGGCTGGAAGCGGGTCAGCTCGAACAGGAACGCGTCGCACGGGTAGGACGGGATCCGGTGAGCGCAGTCGATCGGGATCCCCCAGGGCAGCGTGGTCGGGGGCCCGTACAGCTCCTGGTTGAAGAAGTTGCCCCAGCGCGCGATGGCCTGCATGACGAACAGGGCGGGCGCGATGATGTCGGCCCAGCGCCAGATCGGCTGACGGAGCCGCCGGGCGTACACGACGACTGCGACGAGCCCGAGGGCGATCCCGCCGTAGACGCCGAGCCCGGTGTACGGCGGCAGGACGATCTTGACCAGGTCGTCCTTGTACAGCGCCCATTGGTCGATGACGTGGTAGGCCCGCCCGCCGATCAACGCGGCGATCGCCACAACGATCATCCCGTTGCCCACCACCTCGGGATCCTCGCCGGCCCGGCGCGCCAGCCGCACCAGGACCTGGTAGGCGGCGGCGAGGCCGAGGGCGTAGCCGATGCCGTACCAGTAGACGGGCAGCGGGCCGAGCTGCAGGGCGATCGCATTGGGCGTGAAGTCGAACATCGGGATGGAGTGTAGCCGCCCGGTTCGGATCGGCTCCCTATACTGGCCGCCGGTGAACGCTGAATTCAACGTCTGGCTGCTGATCGTCGGCCTGATCCTCGGGGCCGGGCTGGTCTGGCTCGTGGTCATGGATTCGCGTCGGCGCGAGGCGGAGGTCGACGCGGTCGAGCGGCCGCGCGAGGCGGCCTGGCTGTCGCTGGTCATGGCCGAGGACGGGTTCGAGGTCAGTCCCGAGGCGGCCGAACGCCTGCTGCTCCTCCACCGTGCCTACCTCGGCGCGCCCCCGCCCGACGAGGTCGTGGACGACGAGATCGGGGATGACGGGCTGGCTCAGAGCGCGCCGGCGAGCACCGGCGGCGAATCGATCGTCGTGTCCGACGCATCGACCAGCGAGACGCCGAACCGGGCGTCGCTCGACACGCCGGACAGCGCGGGGACGGGCCCGATCCAGTAGGCCAGGCCGCCGCTGAAGAACATCCTGCCGACGCGCTGGCGCCGGCCGTCGCGTTCGACCCAGCACCGGTATTCCTGACCGGCTGGCGGCTGGGTCAGGCCCGTGGCGACGACCACGAGCTGCGCACTCGACGGGGAGAAGACCAGGCTGCCCACCAGGGCCGGGTTCGACGTGCCGGTCAACGCCACGTGTTTCGCATCCGGCTCGCCGGTCACCTGCAGCGTGGCCGTCGTCACCTCCTGGAGTGTTTGGATCGTGTCGGCCTGGTCGGCCAGCTGCCGGTCCACCCGGCCGCCGACCAGGATCGAGGTGGTCGCCACCGACAGGACGATCGCCGCGGCGATGGCGGCGATCCAGCCGATCGCGGCCCGTCGTGAAGGGAGCACGCGAGCCGGTGCCATCGGCCGCGGCGGCACCGCGTCGGGCGCCGCCTCCGGCACCGGGCCCCCGCGGGCGCGGCCGAGCGCCATCACGGACGCCAGCGTGCGTTCGCGAAGGTCGGGCGGCGGCAGCTCCCGGACGGCTGCGCCGATCACGCCGACGGCGCGCTGGAGTCGCGCGAGCTCGCCGGTGCAGTCGGGGCAGCCGGCCAGGTGTGCCGCCACGGCCTGGGCCGTCGCGGTGTCACCGGCGATCAGGCGGTCGATGCCACCCGGCTCGACGGCGGCGAGCTCCAGCTGTTCCCGGGTCTGGTCGTGATCCATGGTGTCCTATCGATCCCCGCCGGTCGGAACCGGCAGCTCATCCAGTTCGGGTGACGGCCCGAACTCCCCGCCCAGCGCTTCGCGCAGGCGCAGCAGCGCCCGCCGGGTTCGCGTCTTCACCGTGCCGAGCGGCCAGTCGAGCCGATCGGCGATCTCGGTCTGCGACAGCTCCTCCTGGTAGGCCAGGACGATGACCGTGCGTTCGGCCTCGGGCATGGCGGCCATCGCCCGGCGGATCGCGTTCCGCAGGTCCGAGGCGGCGGCCGCCTCCTCGGGGCCCGTGGGCTGCGCCGCGCCGGCCATCACCGTGCCACCGGCCACCGCGCGCTCGAGGGCCTGCGTCTCGCTCTCGTCACGCGTCGACGACGAGAGCGTCACGAGCTGGGGCCGACGGCCGGCGGCCCGCAGCCGGTCCACGGCCCGGTTTCGGCCGATCGCATGCAGCCAGGCGCTCAGCGATCCGACGTCCGGATTGAACAGCTCGGCGCGATTCCACAAGGTGAGAAACGTCTCCTGCACGACCTCCTCGGCAGCCCCTCGATCTGATGTCAGCCGGTACGCCGCCGCAAAGATCGCGTCGCCGTAACGGTCGTACAGCGTGCCCAGGGCCGTCTCGGATCCCGCCGCCAGCTCGCGAACCAGCACGGCATCGTCGTCGGGCCCGGGTGAACGCTCTGTCATCGACTACGGCTCGGCCGGTCCATCGGTTTCGGGCGGCGATCCGGAGGCGCGCAGCGGCCGTCGCTCGAACGCACTCGAGAGGACCACGACGGTCTCGGTCGAGAACACCTGCGGGTTGGTCTGGAGACGGTGGATGATGCGCTCGAGGTCGAGCGTGTCGCGGACGCGGATCTTGAGCAGGTAATCCGCCTCGCCCGCGATGTGATGGCACTCCTCGATCTCGGGGATGTCGCCGAAGTCGGCCGGCAGGTCGTGGGCCCCGGTGCCGGGCGCCTGGGTCAGCCAGCAGAACGCGAGGACCCCGTACCCCAGCGCGTCCGGGGCGACCATCGCCGAGTAGCGCTGGATGACGCCCCTGGCCTCCAGCTTCTTGACCCGCTCGTGGGCCGACGGCCCGCTGATCCCGACGGCCGCCCCGAGCTCGGCATACGGCTGCCGGCCGTCGGCCTGGAGCAGCTCCAGCAGCCGAAGGTCGATCCGGTCCAGTCCCGCCCGAACAGGCACTTGGTCACACTCCGTTAGGTCATATGGCACGACGAATATCGATTCGTTAGGCTATCATCGCGTCAGAGGCATCGCGTCGATGCCGTGCAGTGGAGGAAGACCGATGGTCATCGCGATCATTCTCGGGCTTCTGGCGCTGTTCTCGTTGATCAGCTTCGCGCTGGGCACCGACGACGGTCGCCAGCGGGGTTACACCCCCAGGGACGAAGTCATGTTCTGGATGCGGTTCGGGAACCACTGAACGCGTCAGCTTGACCCTAGCCTACCCGACGAGGCCCCGAAGTCCGGGGCCTCGATCGATTCTCGGCCCCGTGTCCATGACCCCGTTACCAGGTTCCCGACGGGTGCCGGGCCGGGCCCGGCAGCGAGCCCGCCGGCAGGTGCGCCTCGAGACAGCTGACGCCATCCTCGCCGACGAGCGCGTCATGCATCGTGCCGGCCGGCAGGTCGAGCCGGTCGCCGGCGTTCAGGTCGACCGCCCAGCCGGTCGCCGGCAACCCGAATCGGATGGAGCCCGCTTCGACGGCGATGACCTTGTCGTACGCGTGCTCGTGCGCCGCGTACCGGTCTCCCGGGCCGTTCGACCATCGGCCCGGGACCAGGCCCTCGCGGCGGAGGCGCGAATCCAGGCCCTCCGGCATCGATCGTTTCAGGCCGCGGCGGTGACGCCGATCAGCGAGCCGATCAGGTAGGTCACGATCGCCGCGGCCAGGCCGATCCCGAGCTGGCGGACACCCGAGAAGACGAGCCCGCGTCCGGTCAGCAGGCTGACCGCGGCGCCGACCCCGAACAGGGCCACGAGGCTCAGGCCGAGGCTGACCAGCAGGGCGACGGTGCCACTCCCCAAGACGTACGGGATGACCGGCACGACCGCGCCGATCGCGAACGCGACGAAGGAACCGCCGGCGGCGCCCCATGGAGACCCGAGCTCGTCGGGATCGAGCCCGAGCTCCTCGCGGACGAGCATGTCCAGGGCCTTGTCCGGGTCCCTGAAGATTCGGTGCGCGATCCGGGCCGCCTCGTCCGGCGCGAAGCCCTTGGCCCGGTACGAGGCGGCCAGCTCGGCCTCCTCCTCCTCGGGCATGGCCTCCATCTCGGCACGCTCGAGCTCGATCTGCCGCTCGAACAGCTCGCGCTGGCTCTGCATCGAGATGTACTCGCCGGCGGCCATGCTGAAGGCGCCGGCAAGCAGGCCGGCGACTCCCGCCAGGAGGATGAAGCTCGGGCTGCCCGACGCCGCACCCGCGACGCCCATGACCAGCGACAGGTTGCTGACCAGGCCGTCGCTGACCCCGAAGATGATCGCCCGGAGCGTCCCGGATCGGCCCGACCGGTGCCACTGCTCGCGCTGGCCGATCTCCACGGCGCTCGCCGCCTCGCGGGCGATGGCGACGCCGTCGCGCGCGGTGCCGGCGGCGATCGGGCCTGCCTCGCTCCCCCGCTTGAGCCGTTTCCAGATCTCGGCGTGCTCGCGCTCGTCGGCAGCGATCGCGGCGGCCTCCGGGGACCCGCCCTGCGCGTCGTAGGCGCTCTCCTCGTCGCCCTCGAGGGCCTTGACGAGCTCGGACACCGCGGCCGTTCCGAACAGCCGCGCGGCCAGGATGATGAACCGGACACGCATCCGCGGGCCACCCGGCGGCGGCACCGTCGCCCCAAGGCCGGTCAGCTTCTCCGCCCAGATGTCGGCGTGCCGGCGCTCGTTGGCCGCGATCCGGCGGAACGCATCGGCGCGCCGTCCGTCCTTCTCGATCTTCGCGAGCGCGTCGTACAGGAGGATCGCGTCGCGCTCGAGCTTGAGGTTGTCGAGGCTCTGCTCGACGGCGATCGGGGCCACGCACCGCATCGTAGGCGATCGCCGCCGCGTAGACTCGGGGCATGGCGACCGACTCCGACCTGCCGCTGCGCTACCTGCCCGCGGCCGACGTGCTCGCGGCGATGCCCGACCTCGACGAACGCCTGGCGCTAGCCGAGCGGACCCTGGTCGCCCTCGTCGCCGACGCCGAGCTGCCGCCGAAGATCGCCGTTCACCCGCGGCCGGACGGCTCGTTCGCCCATGCCATGCCCGCCCATCTGCGCGGTCCGGATCCTGCCGGCAGGGACGACCTGGTCGGGATGAAGTGGGTCACCGGGTACCCGGACAACGGGGCGCAGGGCCTGCCCACGATCCATGCGATCGTCGTCCTCAACGACCCCGCCACGGGCGAGCCGATCGGTGTCCTCGACGGCGGGCCGATCACGGCGATGCGAACCGCCGCGGTGTCGGGCGTGGCCATCGCCCGGTTCGCCCCGGCGGTCGGCGGCCGGCCACCACGAGCGGGCCTGATCGGGGCCGGGGTCCAGGGCCACACCCACCTCGCCGTGCTCGGTCGGACGCTGCCCGGCGCGCGGCTGCGCGTCTTCGACCGGGACGCCGAGCGTGCCCAACGGCTGTGCGAGGCGGCACGGACGACGCCGGGAATCGGCGAGGCGACCGTCGCGCCCGACGCGCGTTCCGCCGTGGCCGAGGCCGACGTGGTGGTCACGGCCGCGTCCTTCGGCCAGGTACGACAGGTGATGACCGGTGACTGGCTGGTGCCGGACGCGCTCGTCGTCCCGGTGGACTACGCCACGTACTGCGCGGCCGAGGTGGCGCGCGACGCCGCCCTCTTCCTGGTCGACCATCGCGACCAGTTCCTGGCCAATCGCGACGCCGGGCTGTTCGAGCACTATCCGGATCCGGCCGCGACCATCGGCGAGGCGATCCTGGCCGCGACACCGAGACCGGCGAGCGGCCGGGTCGTGGCGACGCACCTCGGGGTCGGGCTTGCCGACGTGGTGTTCGGATCGGCGATCCTGCATCGCGCCGAGATGCTCGGACTGGGCGTGCTGCTCAACCGCTGAGAGGCGCGCGGCGGGCCCGCAGCCCGTGACGTACGCTGATGCCGTGACCGGTGCGCGATCGGGCAGGGACAACGACGTCGTGGTGGTGGGGGCGGGCATCATGGGGGCGTGGACGGCCCTCCAGGCGCGGCGCCGCGGCTGGCGCACGACGCTGATCGACGCCTTCGGGGCGGGTCACTCGCGGGCCACGTCGGGGGACGAGACCCGGATCATCCGAGCGTCCCACGGCCCCGATCCGTTCTACGCGCGCTGGTCGCGCGAGGCGCGGGAGGCCTGGATCGCCCTCGGGGACGCGTCCGTGGACGGGCTCTTTGTCCAGGCTGGAGTGCTCTGGTTCGCCCATCGGGCCGACAGCTTCGAGGCGGCCTCGGAGGCCGCCCTGCGCGATCTCGGGATCCCGGTCGAACGGCTGTCGCCCCGATCGCTGTCCGCGCGATGGCCGCAGCTGGC
>JACQEF010000182.1 GCA_016200745.1 Chloroflexota bacterium
CTCCGCCAACGATGCCGAGCCGACGCGCGGTCATCGATTGGTCCGCGCTCCACCTGCGCGACCGAGCGACCAGCAGAATGCCGACCAGCAGGATCGAAGGCAAGATCAATAGCGGGACTAGCGCGGCAACGTCACTCACTGGACATCTCCCGGCGCCCCTGGCCTATCGCGATGCCGTCGGTGCCGCCTCCACAACGACGATCCCGCGATGATGGCTCCGACCAGGGCCCCCAACGTCAGCCCGCGCAGGAAGCTCGCCCGTACGCGATCGTCCTCGTCCGGGGCGCTCACGCGCCTCTCCCGGTCGGACCCAGGACGGCGACGGTCGCCGACACGCCGATCCCGATCCAGGCCACGATCGACGCCGCGACGAGCCGGAAGTCGCCGATGGACAGGAGGTCGATCCCCAACCGATCGCCGAGCGCATCGCCGGCCCAGGCGCCGAGGATGGCAGCGGCCAGGATGATCGGCAGCCGCCCACCGGCGCTGCCACGGATCAGGACATAGAGCGAGGCGTGGAACACGCCGAGCAGGATGGCCAGGATGATCGAGGGGTCGAGGCTCACGCGCTGGCCGCGACGAGATCTCGATCGAGACTGGCGTCTTCCGCGAACGTGCCCGGTCGGGCAATCCGCCCCCCGCCAAGCACGACGTCGCCGTCGTACAGGACCGCCGCCTGCCCCGGTGCCGCCGCCCAGACCGGTCGATCGGTCTCGGCGATCCAGCCCGTCGCGGGACGGCCGCCACCGCCATCCGCCGGCCGGACCGTCGCGGGGATCGGCGCGGTCCGGTGGCGGATCCTGACCTCGGCGCGGAAGGGCCGGCTCCCGTCCGGCGCCTGGCCGGCCACGAAGGTCGCCCGCTCGATCTGGATCGTCGTCGTCTCGAGGTCTTCTCGCCGACCGAGCGTGATCGTGTTCGTCAATGGGTCGATCCGGCTGACGTAGCGAGGCTCCCCCACGGCGACGCCCAACCCCTGGCGCTGGCCGATCGTGTACGCGGCCACGCCGCCGTGCTCGCCGACGGTCGAGCCGTCGCGATCGACCATCGGCCCGGCGGTCGGTCGCCAACCGGCCCGTTCGCGAAGCGCCTCCCGGTAGTCGCCGCCGGGCACGAAACAGATCTCCTGGCTCTCGGGCTTGTCCGCCGTCGCGAGTCCGAGCGAGCGGGCGATATCGCGCACCTCGGGCTTTGTCAGCTCACCCAGCGGGAAACGAGCGTGTTCGAGCTGGTCCTGGCGGAGGCCGTACAGGAAATAGGTCTGGTCCTTGTCGGCGTCGCGCGCCCGAAGCAGCCTGGCCCGCCCGTCCGGCCCGACGTCGCGCCGCGCGTAATGACCGGTCGCGACCGCCCCACAGTCATACAGATGCCGCGCGCGGCCCAGCAGCGCGCCGAACTTCACGTAGGTGTTGCAATCGACGCACGGGGACGGTGTCCGCCCGTCGAGGTAGGCGTCCAGGAACGGCTGGAGCACACCGGCATCGAACTCGCGCTCGAGGTTCATGACGTAGAACGCGACCCCGAGCTGGGCGGCCACGCGGCGCGCGTCGTCGGCGGCGTCAAGCGAGCAGCAGCTCTTCTTGAACTCGGAGTACGTGTCGGCGACGTCGTGCAGACGCATCCAGACGCCGACGACCTCGTGGCCCTGGCGGTGGAGGAGCGCCGCCGCGACGGACGAGTCCACCCCGCCCGACATCGCGACCAGGATCCGACTCATGCCGGCAGGCCCTGCCCCAGCGGGTCGGCAGCGAGGGCCAGCGCGCCGACGCGCATCGAGGCGACCACGCCAGGCACGATGGCGCAGGCCCGGGCGATCTCGTCGTCCGTGGTGGTCCGGCCGAGCGACAGCCGGAGCGCGCCGCGTGCCTCCTCCTCCGGGTAGCCCATCGCGGTCAGGACGTGGCTGACCTCGGTCGAGCCCGTCGTGCAGGCGGAGCCGACCGAGCAGGCGATCCCCTCGAGGTCGAGCGCCATCGCGACCGACGCCCCGTCGGTGTCGCGGGCGACCATCGAGAACAGGCCCGGCAGTCGCTGCCTGGGATGACCGGTCAGCTCGGTGCCGGGAACGACCAGGACGGCCTTGGCCAGCCGCTCGCGCTGGCGCTTCAGGCGGGCCACCGTCTCGGCGCGCTCGGCGCAGGCGAGCTCGTACGCCGTCGCCAGGCCGATGGCGCCGGCCAGGTTCTCCGTGCCGGCGCGGCGGTGGCGCTCCTGCGTGCCGCCCTGCTGCTGGGCCAGGATGTGCGTCCCGTGGCGGACGTACAGCGCGCCGGCGCCCTTCGGCCCCTCGAACTTGTGGGCGCCGATCGAGACCAGGTCCGCGCCCAGCCGTCCTACGTCGATCTCGACGTACGGGGCCGCCTGCACCGCGTCGACATGGAGCAGCACGTCCTTGTGCGTCCGGACGGCGGCGGCGATCTCGGCGACCGGCTGGATCGTCCCGACCTCGTTGTTGGCGAGCATGATCGAGACGAGGATCGTCCGGTCGGTGATTGCGGCATCGACCTCGGCCGGATCTACCCGTCCATACCGATCGACCGGGAGCTCCACGACCTCGAACCCGAACTTCTCCAGGTAGCGCAGCGTGTGGCCGACACCGTGGTGCTCGACGGACGAGCTCACGATCCGGTGGCCGCGCGCCTTGCCCGCCCAGGCCGCGCCCTTGAGCGCGAGGTTGTTGGCCTCGGTCCCTCCGGACGTGAACACGATCTCCCGACCATCCGCCCCGAGACAGCGGGCAACCCGTTCGTGGGCCTCGTCGAGCGCGGCGCGCGCGGCGCGCCCGTAGCTGTGCGCCGAGCTCGGGTTCCCGAACTGCTCGGTCAGGTACGGGAGCATGGCATCGAGTGCCTCGCGCCGCAGCGGGGTCGTGGCGGCATGATCGAGGTAAATCGGCATGGCCGGGATTGTACCGCCGGGTCCGGGGAGGCCCCGCGAGCGCCGCCCCGTCTATCCCGCGGGCGCGGTCTCTCGCTCGGCGGATCGTCGCAGGTCCTCCGCCCGCCCGATCTCGCGACGCCGATCGTGCTGCGAGAGCAGGCGCTTGCGTAGCCGGATCGACTGCGGGGTCACCTCGACCAGCTCGTCGGCGGCGATGAACTCGAGCGCGCTTTCCAGGGTCATCGGCCGAGCCGGCGTCAGACGCAGCGACTCGTCGTGCGCGTGCGTCCGGATGTTGCTCAGCTTCTTCTCCTTGGTCGGGTTGACATCCATGTCGCCCGACCGGCTGTTCTCGCCGACGATCATTCCCTCGTACACCTCGACGCCGGCACCGATGAACAGCTCCGCACGCTGCTCGAGGTTGAACAGCCCGTAGGCGTTGGAGGTCCCGGAACGGTCCGAGACGAGGACGCCGTTCGTGCGGTGGGTGACCTCGCCCGCCCACGGCCCGTAGCCCTCCCCGATCTGGTGGAGCAGCGCCGTCCCGCGCGTATCGGTCAGCAGCTGGCCGCGATAACCGATCAGCCCGCGCACCGGCAGCACGTATTCGAGCCGGACGCGGCCGTCGGCGTCGGTCGACAGCTGCTCGAGCCGGCCCTTGCGGTCGGCCAGCGCCGTCTGGATCTCGCCGATGTAGTCGGGCGGGATGTCGATCGTGATCCGCTCGTACGGCTCGTGGACCTCGCCGCCGATCTCCCGAAGCAGCACCTCCGGGCGCGACGCGGTCAGCTCGAAGCCCTCCCGGCGCATCTGTTCGATCAGCACCGCCAGCTGGAGCTCGCCGCGACCGCGGACCTCGAACGCCTCGCTCGATTCGGACGGCCGGACCTCGATCGAGACGTTGCCGAGGACCTCCTTCTCGAGCCGGGCCTTGATCTGCCGGCTGGTGACGTACTTTCCCTCACGACCGGCGAGCGGCGAGGTGTTGACGCCGAATGTCATCCGGAGCGTCGGGGCGTCGACGTCGAGGCGAGGCAGCGGCCGCGGGTCGGCGGGATCGGTCAGGGTGTCGCCGATCGTCACCTCGGGCAGCCCGGCGACGCTCACGATGTCGCCCGGTCCCGCCGCCTCGATGTCCACGCGTTCGATGCCGTGGGCGGTCTGGAGGCTCGTCACCGTCCCGCTCAGCGTCATGGTCCGGCCCGGCTCGATCGCTCCCGAGGTGTCGTCGGGCTCCTCGCGCACCACGACGATCCGTTGGCCGGTCCGGATCTCGCCGTTCCAGATCCGGCCCACGGCCATCCGGCCGACGTAGTCGTTGGCCGACAGGTTGGTGACCAGGAGCTGGAGCGGGTGTCCGGGCGTGTACGTCACCGGCGGCGTCACCTCGACCAGGAGGTCGAGCAGCGGGCGCAGGTCGGTCCCCGGCGCGGACAGGTCGCGTGTCGCGGTCCCGAGCTTCGCGTTGGTGTACACGATCGGGAACTCGATCTGGTGCTCGTCGGCGCCCAGGTCGATGAACAGCTCGTAGACCTCGTCGAGGACCTCGGCCGCGCGGGCGTCGCCACGATCGATCTTGTTGAGCGCGACGACCACGGGCAGGCGGCGCGCCATCGCCTTCTGCAGCACATAGCGCGTCTGGGGAAGTGGCCCCTCGGCGGCGTCGACCAGCAACAGCACGGAATCGACCATGAGCAGCGAGCGCTCGACCTCCCCGCCGAAATCGGCGTGGCCGGGGGTGTCCACGATGTTGAGCCGGACACCCGCGTAGTCGACGGTCGTCTGTTTGGCGAGGATCGTGATCCCCTTCTCGCGCTCGAGGTCGCCCGAGTCGAGGACGCGATCGACGAGCGCCTGGTTGGAGCGGAATGCGCCGGTCTGGCGGAGCATCGCGTCGACGAGCGTGGTCTTGCCGTGGTCGACGTGGGCGACGATGGCGACGTTGCGGAGGTCGGCGCGGATGGCGGTGTCGGTGGCGGCGTGGGGCACGAGCGGGGGATCTCCAGGTGACGGGGACAGCCGATTGTGCCATGGAACGCACGGTGGCCCTCGACGCCGCCGGGCTACACTCCGGTGATGACCGTTGCCGCCGTCATCCTGTCCGCCACGGCCGAGGGCGCCGTGACCGATACGCTGGGCCAACCTCGGGTCCGGCGGCTGGCCGACCTGGCCTGGTCGGGCGGCGCGCTTCCGGTCATGGTCCTCGCGCCGGATCCCGGCGGCCGTGTGGCCGCCGCCCTCGCCGGGTCGGAGGCCGTCTACGGCTCGCCGGCGCCGCCGGAGGCCGGTCCGGTCGGGCAGATGCTCCGCGGCGCCGAGCTCGCGATCGGCGAGGTCCGCGAGACGACCGCGGTCCTGCTCTGGCCGGCTCGCATGACCTGGGTCGGGCCGGAGACGATCACCTCCCTGATCGAGGCGCACGGACCCGATCCCGCCACGGTTCTCCTGCCGAGCTGGCATGGCGAGCCCGGCTGGCCGGTCCTCGTCCCGCTGGTGCACCTCGCCGCGCTGCGCGCGATCGCGCCGGCTTTGATGCCACTCGACGTCATCCACGAGCTCGTCAACGCCGTCCCGGCCCGCGTCGTCGAGGTCGGCGACCCGGGCGTCATCCACGATGCCGACACCGTGCCCGAGGACCTGCCGTCCTACGAGGGCCCGCCCGAACCGGCCGCCGCGCACACGCACGAATGGGGCGCCGACGTGGCCGCCGAGGCCGGCCTGCCCGAGCCGTAGGTCGGGCCCGCGGGATCAACCTGCCCGGTCGACGGGCCGCTTCTCCGCCGGTACGTCTTCGAATTCCGGCCCGACCGGCCGGCGCCGATCGCGCAGGATCCCTGCCGGGAGCTCGTGCACGACAGCCGGGGCGACGACGATCTGATCTCGCCCGGCCGCCTTGGCTTCGTACAACGCCGCATCGGCCGCCGCCAGCACGACCCCCCAATGTTCGCGAGCCGAGAGGGAGAACGCCACGCCGCCACTGATGGTCAGCGTCCTGGCCGCCGGATCGGCAGCGGCCCGGATGTGCAGGCCCGCCACCCCCGCGCGGATCCGCTCCGCGGCGGCGGCGGCAACCTCCAGGGAGGCATCCGGCATGACCACGAGGAACTCCTCGCCTCCGTACCGGTAGATCGTGTCGCGCCGGCGGATCACCCGGCGCAACTCGGATGAGACCTACCGCAACGCCTCGTCGCCGGCGGCATGCCCAAGCTCGTCGTTGAGGCGCTTGAAACGGTCGAGGTCGAGCATGATGAACGCACACGATCCGGCGCTGCCGAGTCGGGCGGTGCTCAGGATCTGGAGGTCGGTGTCGAGCTGGCGCCGGTTCGCCAGCCCTGTGAGCGCGTCGGTCGTGGCCCGGATCTGCAACTCACGGTTCAGCCGCCGGAGCTCCGTCGC
Organism: Chloroflexota bacterium; assembly: GCA_016200745.1. Lineage (GTDB taxonomy): Bacteria > Chloroflexota > Limnocylindria > Limnocylindrales > CSP1-4 > SPCO01. The sequence continues at coordinate 6,277 of JACQEF010000182.1, forward strand.
CTGGGCCCCCGTTCGTTGCCGCATCCGCTCGAGCAACTCTCCGCCGATCCAGCCGACGCACGCGCCGATCGCGATGTCGGTCGCGAGGTCGACACGCTGGACCGCCGGCAGGTGACCGAACCCGGTGACGATCGTGACGACGTCAAAGATGATCGTGTACGAGAGAAGCCAGCCGGTCCGAACACGGCGTGTCCAGGTCAGGAAGAGGACGACGGCGACCGGCAGCTGCGTGGCACCGGCCGTGATGGCGAGGAGGGCACCTGGTTCGACGGCGCTGCCGAGAAGCATCGTCGCCGGGATGATCGTCAGCACGACCGTGAGCGGAACGACGAATCGCGGCGAGGCGCGCCTCGCCGCCGCGAACAGGGCGACGCTGGCAATGGCACCCAAGGTCCACAAGGTGAAGAACGAGGCGGCGTGTTCGGGGTATCGGGCGGCGAATGCGACTCCCGACACCTCCAGGACCACGGCGACCATCAGCGAGCCTAGGCGGAGGGTCCGGCGAAGTTCCACGATTCGAGCGGTGCGGTCGCGCTCGTCGTCCGCGCTTGAGGCAGGAGAGCGCCACCGATCCAGGAAGCGGAGGTCAAGGTTCGGCATGGTTCCGACTGACCATGACCGAGTCTTCCGTGCGAGCCTACCGCTCAATGGTACGGGTCAACCGCCCATCCGACCCTCGTCCGCGTCCACGGTTCGACCTGACCGCGCCGCCGCGAGCCCGTCCCGGATCCGTGCGATCGGCAGCGTCGCGGCCGCGATCCCGCCGATCACCAGCCCGACACCGAGGAATTGCGCCGGTGACGGCGCCTCGCCGAGCAGGACGATGGACAGGACCACGGTCATGACCGGCTGCGACAGCAGGATGATGCTGGTGACGACGGCGGGCAAACGCGGCAGCGAGATCGAGATGAACAGGTAGCCGGCCGACTGCGAGGTAACACCGAGGACTGCCAGCCACGCCAGGCTTGCGGGCGCCGGAGCAACATCCAGGTCGCCATAGAGCGCGCCAACGATCCCCGCCGTGATCACCGTGAACAGGGTGGCCACAGCCACCGGACCGGCTGGCCGGCGCGCATCGCGGCCGCCGTGCCGGATGACCAGCAGGTATCCGGCGTAGCACAGCGCCGTAAAGAACCCCAGGATCACGCCGAGGCCGGGATCGGCTCCGTACGGCTTGCCCCCGACGGCGCCGGAGATCAGCACGACGCCCAGGAGCACGACCGGGAGGGCCAGCAGCGTCGACCGGGACGGCCGCTCCCCGAGCACGAGCCAGGCGACCACGCCGACCACGATGACCTGGAGGTTGCCCAGCACCGTCGCCAGACCGGCGCCGACCGCCTCGATCGCGTGGTGCCAGAAGAGGAGGTCGCCCGCGAAGAACACCCCGGCCACCGCAGCGAGCCGGATGGCCGGCGCGGGGAGCGCCCCGAACCTCCGCCGCTCCGAGTACGCGACCAGTCCGAGCAGCGGCAGGCCGAACAGGGCGCGGAAGACGGTGCCGGTGGACGGTGACACCGCCGCGTAGCGATAGAGGATCCCGGAGAACGAGATGCAGGCCGCCCCGAGGAGGGCCGCCATCCGCGGCCGTTCGGCGAACCAGTCGAGAACGGCGAGGATCAGGGGCGCTTCTCCGGGATGCCCACGAAGCGCAGGCCGAGCTCGGCGAACTGGCTCACGTCCGGCACCGACGGCGCCTCGAGCATGAGGTCGCTGCCCGACTGCGTCTTGGGGAAGGCCATCACCTCGCGGATGTTGGTCTGCTCGGCGAGGAGCGCGGCCCAGCGATCGATCCCGAGCGCAATGCCGCCGTGCGGCGGCGCGCCGAACTCGAACGCGTCGAGCACCGCCCCGAACTTCTCCTGCATCCCCTCGAGTGAATGGCCCTGCAACAGGAACGACCGCTCGAGGAGATCGCGGCGATGGATCCGGACGGAGCCGCCACCCAGCTCCCAGCCGTTGAGCGCGACGTCGTACTGCATCGCCTTCGCCCGGCCGGCGGGGTCGCCGGGGGCGCGGACGTCGAGGTCACCCGAGGTCGTCGTGAGCAGGACCTCGTCCTCGGGCACGACGCCGCTGAACGGGTTGTGGGTGGCGTCCCAGCGGTTGCCGTCGGCGTCCCACTGGTACATCGGGAAGTGGTGGACCCAGCAATACGCGAGCTCGTCGGGGTCCGCCAGCCCGAGACGCGCTCCCAGCTCCACGCGCAGCCGCCCGAGGACGTCGTTCGCGACCTCGGCGTCGTCGGCGACGACGAGGATGAGGTCGCCCTCCCCC
>JACQEF010000041.1 GCA_016200745.1 Chloroflexota bacterium
CGAGTGTGGATCGTGGCCCGTCCCGGGCAGGCCATCGGACCACTGGCGAGCCAGGTCCGCGCCGCGGTCGGCGCGACCGTCGAGCGGCTGCTGGGTCTGGATCTCGGGGCGGTGACCGTCCTGGTCGATGGCGTCGGGGGCTGACCGGGTCCGCGGCCGGAGAACCGGTCGCCGGCTGGCGCTGGCGGCGGTCTTCGAGGCGGATTTCGGCCAGCGGACCGCGGCCGCCGTCCTGGAACGCCATCTCGAGGCCGAGACGCGGGACGCCAATGCGGCCGAGCTGGCCCGCGAGCTGGTCGCCGCCGAGATGGCCCATCGCGACGAGATCGACGCGGAAATCACCCGCAGGGCCCCCCAGTATCCGGTCACCGGCCTGGCCCGGATGGATCGTGCGCTGCTCCGTACCGCCATATCCGAGGTGCTACACTCGGCGACGCCGGCCCGGGTGGCCATCGCCGAGTGGGTCGAGCTGGCACGCACCTACAGTGGAGACCCCATGCGGCGCCTCATGAACGGCGTCCTGGGGAAGATCGCAGCGGAGCCCAGCGGCCCCCGTCAGACGGCAACGACACCAAACTCCGAGGAGGGAGTCAGTGGCAACCACCTACGAGCGCCTCAAGAAGATCGTCGTCGAGCAGCTCGGCGCCGACGAGGATGAGGTCAAGCCCGAGGCGTCCTTCGTCGATGACCTGAACGCCGACTCGCTCGATCTCGTCGAGCTCATCATGAGCCTCGAAGAGGAGTTCGGGACGGAGATCTCGGACGAGGATGCGGAGAAGATCCGCACCGTCCAGGACGCCGTCGATTACATCGACGAGCGGGCGTCCTAGCGAGTCGCGGCCGGGTCGCGGCCGGACGGCGGGTCACGTGCGACCCGCAGAAGCCTTCGCGGACCGGCTCGGCATCGCGGTCCGCGACCTCGACCTCCTCGAGCAGGCGCTCGTCCATTCGAGCTGGCACCACGAGCATCGCGAGGGTGCCCGCGGCCACAACGAGCGTCTCGAGTACCTCGGCGACGCGGTCGTCAACCTGGCCATCTCGGAGGCCCTCTACGCCCGACACCCGGCCGACGACGAGGGCTACCTGAGCGCCCGTCGCGCGGCGATCGTGTCCACCGTCGGGCTCGCCCGGCTGGCCGGCCGGATCGACCTCGGGGCGTACCTCATGCTCGGCGAAGGCGAGGCCCAGCGGAGTGGCCGGCGCCGCCCGTCGCTCCTGGCCTCCACGTTCGAGGCCGTCGCCGGCGCCCTCTATCTCGACCTCGGGTTTCCCCCGGTCCGGGACTGGCTGGTCGGCCTGGCCGGGCCGGAGCTCACCGCCGAGCTGCCGATCGGGTCGCTGAAGAGTCCCAAGAGCCGACTCCAGGAATACACCCAGCGCCACTCCGGCGAGCGACCCTCGTACCGGCTGCTCGACGCGACCGGGCCCGACCACGAAAAGTCCTTCCGGATCGAGGTCTGGGTCGACGGCCGGCTGCTCGGAACCGGTGAGGGACCCTCGCGGCGGACGGCCGAGACGGCGGCGGCCTCCCAGGCGATGGAGCGCCTCCGCACCTCGACTGAACCCGAGGAAGCGCCGTCGTGAGCGGCGACGGGCTCCTCGGAGCGGAGCTGCCGCCGCCGGTCGCGGAACCCCGGCTGCTGGCGCTCCGGCTGCAAGGTTTCAAGTCGTTCGCGGAACGGACCACGATCGAGTTCGGACGCGGGATCAGCGCGGTGGTCGGGCCAAACGGTTCGGGCAAGAGCAATCTCGCCGATGCGCTGCGCTGGGCACTCGGCGAGCAGGGCCGGGCATTGCGCTCGCGCAAGGCCGAGGACGTCATCTGGGCCGGCTCCGAGAAGCGCGCCGCCCAGGGGATGGCCGACGTCACCCTCGTCATCGACAACGCCGACGGGATCCTGCCGGTCGAGTTCCAGGTCCTCGAGCTCGGCCGCCGACTCTACCGGTCCGGCGAGAACGACTACCTGCTCAACAAGTCGCGCGTCCGGCTGCGCGACCTGGTCGACCTGCTCGACGCGGCCCACCTCGCGGACAACGCGTTCCTGTTCATCGGCCAGGGCATGGTCGACCAGGCCCTGGCCCTGCGCCCCGAGGAACGTCGGCCGCTGTTCGACGAGGTCGCGGGCGTCCGTCGCCACGAGCGTCGGCGGCGCCACGCCGAGGAGCAGCTGACCGAATCCGAGGCGAACCTCGCGCGTGTCGAGGACATCCTGGCCGAGCTGCGACCGCAGGCGAGGCGGCTGGCGGCGCAGGCCGAGCAGCAGGCCAGTCGCGAGGCGACCGCCGACGAGCTGGCGTCCGCGCTGCTCGCGTCCATGCACGCGCGCTGGTTCGATGCGGCCGCGCGGGTCGCCTCGGCCGCACAGGTGCGGGACCACGCCCGTGCCGCCGTGGATCGGCTGATCGCCGAACTGGGTGTCGTCGAGGGTACGGCCGCGTCGCTGGCGAGCGAGCTGGCCGCCCGGACCGCGCTCGAGCGCGAACGCCGCGAGGCCCACGACGCCGCCCAGGCCAGCGCGACGGAGGCGCGCCTCCGCGAGGCTCGGCTGCTGTCCGAGGCGGAGGCGCTCGAACGGGAGCGGCGCCGCGCGGTGGACGAGCGCTCCGCCGCCGAGGCCGAGCTGGCGAACGCGCGACGTGGCCTGGCGACCCCGATCCCGGCCCGCGACCTCGATCTCGAGGCCGCCCTCGCCGAGGCCGAGCGCGATCTGGCGGACGCGACCACCGAGCTGGCCGGGCTGCGGAGCGCGACGCAGGCCCATGGGCAGGCGCTGGCGGCCGTGCGCCGAGCCGCCGCGACGCGGCAGGCCGAGATCGACACCGCCCGGCGTCTGCTGGCCGACGTGGAGCGACGGGTCGCCGAGGTGCGCGAACAGGCCGCGAGCGTGGCCGAGCGCCGCGATCGACTCGACGCCGAGGTCGCGGCCGCGCGGACGGCGTTCGAGGCCTCGCTGGAGGCGGAACGGGCGACCGCACGCGAGCATGAAGCCGCGCGCCAGCAGGCGAGCCTGGCCAACGCCGCGAGGACCGCGGCGGACGAGCGTCTGGCCGGCGCGGGTGCGAGGCTGGCGACCGCCAGGGCGCGGCTGGCGGCGCTGGAGGCCCGGCTCGCCGAGGACGAGACTCGAGGGATCGCGCGTGCGGCCAGACGCCTCGGCGGACACCGTCTCGACGAGGACCTGGTCGTGGCGCCCGAGCTGCGGGCGGCCGTGGAGGCCGCGCTGGCCGAAGCCGCCCGAGCCTATGTCGTCGATGCGGAGGCCGTCTCCTCGCTCACCGCGGAGCGGGGCTCGCTGGTGGTCGCCGAACGCGCGGCGACGGTGGCCGGCCCCGAGGACGCCAGCGAACGCCGGTTCCGGGAGCGGCTGTCCGCGGCCGGGGGCGGGGTCCTGGATTCGGCGGTCCGGCGCGATTCCGGCGGCGCGGCCCGGCGACTCCTGGCCCGGTGCGCGTGGCTGCCGGATCTCGCGGCCTGCATCGCGATCCAGCCGGCGCTGCCGCCGGGCTGGCTGGTCGTTCCGAGGGACGGGAGCGCGGCCGTCAGCGATCTTTGCGTGCGCCTCGGGGCCGCGGATTCGCTGCTGGAGCGTCGTGCCGAAGCCGAACGAATGACCGGCGAGGTGGCCCGGCTCGAGGGCGAATACGCTCGATACGCCGAGGATGCGGCGGAGGCCCTGAGCGGCGCGACGTCTGCGGCGGCTCGGGTCGAGGCGGCACGGGTGGAGGAGAGCCGGGCGTCGGGTGCGCGCCGCGCCGCGGAGGACGCCGAGCGCCTCGCCGGCCGACAGCTCGAGGCCGTGGTCCGCGAGTCGGCCTGGCACGACGCCCAGACCGAGCGCCTGGCGGCGGAGCTCGAGCG
>JACQEF010000186.1 GCA_016200745.1 Chloroflexota bacterium
CGGGCAGGCGCGACCGGATCGCCTCGATCAGGAGGTCCGCACCGGCGTCGGGGAGCGAGGGGGCGGTCACGAGCGAGAGTCTAGCGGCGCGAGGTGACCCGGTCGCTCGGCGCTAGCATGGCGAGATGGCTCGTGTCCGCCCGCTCGTCGCCGCCGGCATGTTCGCCGTCGTCCTCGCGGGGCTCGCCTCGCCCGCCGGGCCGGCGCGGGTCGATGCGGCGCCGGTACGGGCCGATGCCGCGCCGGTACGGGCCGGCACGGCGGCCCCTGCGGCGGCGATCGTCCCGGGCTCGGTGAACCGGACCAGCCTGGACCTGGACGCCACGTACCGGGCGACGCTCAAGCTCACCTGGGACACCCGGGCGATCTGGGTGGACTCGACCGCGACCGTTCGCAACACCTCCGGCGGGCCGATGGACCGGATCGAGCTGAACACGATCGCGGCTCGCCTCGGCGGGATCCGGCTGCGACCGGTGACCGTCGATCGGACCGCCGTCGCGGCCAGGGTGAACGACCAGACGATCGTCGTGCCGCTCGGCGGCGTCCTGCCCGCGGGCGCGACGACCGTGATCCGGGTGCGCTACAGCGCCCGATTGCGCGCCGGCACGGCCGGCTCGGACTGGCTGTTCGCCCGGGCCAACGGGATCGCCGACCTCTACCGCTGGCTGCCGTGGGTCAGCCGCCGGATCGCCTTCGATCGCCCCAACCACGGCGACCCGTTCGAGACGCCGACGAGCTCGTCGGTTCGGGTGACGGTGGTGGCGGACCGGCGCCTCGTCCTGGCCACGACCGGCGACCGGGTCTCGGTCAGCGCCGACGGCCTGACCCAGGTCTTCGAGGCGCACGCCGTCCGCGACTTCACCGTGACCGCGGCCGCCGACTACCGGACGATCGCGCGGCGGGTGGGCGGGACCATGATCCGCGCCTGGTACCGCCCGGGCGCCAATGGCTCCGCCCTGCTCGATGCCGCTGTGTTCGCGTTCACGGCGCTCCAGGCCCGGCTCGGGCCGTACGGGTATGACACGTTCAGGGTCGTGCAGTCGGCCGGCGGGTTCGGGATGGAGTCACCCGAGCTGATCTGGATCCCGAGCCTGTCGTCGCCGAACCTCCGCTACCAGGTCGCCCACGAGACGGCCCACCAGTGGTTCTACGGCATCGTCGGGAACGACCAGGCGACGCAGCCGTTCGCCGACGAGGCGGCCGCGGATGTCGCGGCCCGGTTCGTCATGGGGCTGCACCGGGCGAGCCATTGCCCGGCGGCCCGGCTCGACCGATCGATCTACGACTACAGCGAGGCCTGCTACTTCGAGACCATCTACGTCCAGGGCGGCAACCTGCTCGACACGGCCCGGCGGCGGATGGGCTCGACCGCATTCTGGGCCGCGCTGCGTGGGTACGTGGCGGCGCACCGTGGCCGGCTGTCGTCGACCCGGGCGCTCCTGGACGCACTCGACGACGCTACGCCCCTCGACCTGGGGGCGACGCTGTTCGCCGTGAGGTTCCCCGGGTTGTACTGAGCGGCGTCCGGCCCGTCCCCGGCCGGCGCCGGCCGTCACGATTGCCGGATATCCGCGGAGCGACTCTTCGGCCAGGATTGCCGCTGCTCGCTCCTCCGCGCTGCGGTCGAACCGCCGGCCCCGAGCGTGGCCAGCGCCGATTCCGGCGTCCGCAGGCCCCCGCGGGCCACTCGAGCGCCCCGACTCCGGCCTTCGAGTCCTGCCATGGATGCCTGTCCATGGTGCCGCGTGCGGCACGGGGACTCGCGGCCCCGTAGTCACCAACCGATCGAGCCGCTCACCTCGGCCCCGCCGATCGGCCGCCAGAGCCTGCGGCATCTGCCGGAATGCAGCCGGCAGGAGCGGGCGCCAGGCCCTCCAGGCGGCCACGAGCCAGCGACGCACGAGCCGCTCGCGGAAACCCCACGACAGCCCGTAGCCCGCCCGGATCGTCGGCGGCAGCAGGCCGACGGCCGGCCACAGCGTCCAGTCATACGAGGCCGGCGGCACTCGCGCGATCATCGACGCGACACCGGGAGCCAGGGGCAACCACCTCGCCAGCGGCGCCAATGGCGGATGGAGGACGGTCCCGGCCAGGTCCCGCGCCGTCGGCGACACCCTGACGGGCCCGCCAGGCGCCAGCATCGTCTCGAGGTAGGCGTCGAACCCGTCCAGGTCCGCCGGGATCCGTGCGTCCGGCACCCCGAACGCGCGGCCGATCGGTCGGGTTTCGAGGTAGAACGCCGCGCGACGGTCTCGCGGCAGCGGCTCGATCCAGGCATCGTATGCGACGATCGTCGAGTCGACGAGGGTCGCATGCACCCACATGGACAGCTCTGGGTCGCGCGCCGAGTACCCCTCGCCGACGACCGCGCGATGGAGCGCGTTGAGCCGCCGGATCTCCGCCCGCGCCACCGAGGTCGTTCCGTACACGATCGTGAGATAGCTCCGCAACGTCGCCGCCAGCCGCCGCCACGGATCCGCCCGGAAGTCGGAGTGCTGGTCCACGCCAGCGGCCACTGCCGGGTGCGCGATCTGCATCAGGAGCGCACGCGGTCCCGCGCCGAGCAGCAGCATCGCCTCCCGGTTGAGCCGCCAGGCCTCCGATCCCGGACCGTACAGCCCCGCGTCGCCGCGTTCCATGGCGACCATTGTCATCATCCGGCGGCTCGACACCAGCGTACCCATTGCGGCAAGCTGCCAATCGACAGGAGGAGCGTGGGCGGGTGGGCACGGCGACGCATTGGGGCAGGGACTTCGACCCCGACGAGCTGGCCAGGCTCGAGACCCGGATGTGGAAGGCGTACTACCGCCGCCAGCCGGCACGGCTCTTCGCGTTGCTGGTCCGGGCGGTGCGCGCGCAGGCCGGCCTGTCCTGGCCCCGATCGGTCTGGGTCTCGCTGCTGCTGACCCGGGCCGCCGCCGGCTTCGCCCGCTCGACCGCCGACTATGAGCGGTTCGCCCCAGACATCGGCCGTGCCTATCGCGCGATGCGCCTGCCGGCGCACGTGGACGTCGAGGCCGTCGCCCGCCATGAACTCCGCTGGTGGGTCGTCCGCCGAGAGATCGGACTCGCCGCCGGCCAGGCGGCCGGTGAATCGATCACCGATCTCTACGCCACCCTGTACGACGTCCCGCGCGAATCGGTGGCCGAGGCGGGTCGCCTCCGGGGCCGGGCGGCCGAGGTCCGTGACCGAGGCGCCACCGATGACCCGGACGGACCGCGCGCCGCCGGATCGGCCTACCGGCCCGAGGTCGCGCGACTCCTGCGCGATTCCTACCGGAGCCTGAAGCGAGCCATCGATCGGACCCCGGGGGGCGCCTGAGTCAGCCCCGCTTCGCGGCCCGGCGCCGCACGGAGCGGCGCATCGTCTCGGCGGCCTTCACCTGATGGAGCGGCCCGGCGGTCAGGTACCGTCGAGACGGTCGAGAGCGCGACGCCGTATTCGGGCCCAGGCCCTCGGGACCTACCGGTCGTCGGGCCGCCGCCCCTCGATCCACCATGCGGCCGGGAAGAGCACCGCCGCGAGCACGAGCTTGAGGGCGTCGCCCAGCAGGAACGGCGTCAACCCGTTGGCCACGGTCTCCTGGACCGACATGCCGGTCACGACCTTGAGCCACGGCAGCCCGACCGCGTAGATCACGACGTTGCCGAGCAACATCGCGCCGAGCGCGCCCCCGAGCCGACGGTCCCAGCCGAGCTCGGCCAGCCGCCCGACGAGGGCACCGGCAATCGCGAAGCCGATGAGGTAGCCCCCGGTGGCGCCCCAGATCACCGCGACCCCACCCTTGCCCTCGGCGAAGAACGGCAACCCGACGACGCCCAGCAGCACGTACAGCCCGACGGCGATCAGGCCGCGGCGGAACCCGAGCGCACCGCCCACGAGCAGGACGCCGAGGGTCTGACCGGTGACCGGCACGGGCGAGCCCGGCACCGGGAAGGAAACACGAGCCGTCAGATAGACCAGCAAGGCGCCGGCCAGCACGAGGCCCAGGTCGCGGACCCGGCTGTTGAGCCGCTCGCCGACGCGAATGGGAACCAGGAAGTCGGCGATCGTGAGACCGCGTTCCTCGGCCGTCGTGCGGTCGAGTCTCGGGAGGGCGAGCGTCATCCGGACTCCACTGCGAGGGCCACCTGGGCGGTGGCCGACCGCTGCGAGTCTAGCATCCGACTATTCGAACCGAACCGCCCGCACGATCGGCAACCGGCTCGCCAGACGGGCGGGGTACGCGGCCGCGAGCATGGCCACCGCGATCCCGAGCATGATGCTCAACCCGACGATCTGCCAGGGGATCCCCGTCGCGACGTCGATCCGGCCACCCGCCAGGACGACCATCAGGCCGCCCACGATCAGTCCGAGGATCACGCCGAGCAGGGCGCCGGCCAGCCCGAGGATGCCGGCTTCCACGACGACCGAGCGCCAGACCTGGCGGCGGGTCATCCCGGCCGCGCGCAGGATCCCGATCTCGCGAACGCGCTCGATGACGTTCATCGTCAGCGTGTTGACGATGCCGAGCGCCGCGATCAGGACGGCCACCGCCGCGAGGGCGTCGAACAGGCCGAAGATCCGCCCGAACGCGTCGTCGATCGCCCCCTTGATCCGATCGAGCGTGACGTAGTCGAGCGCGTAAGTGGTGGCGACCGCCCGCAGCTCGTCGCGCGCGGACGCGGGCGCACCCGACGCGAACCGGATGGCGAACGCATCCGCGCCCGCCACGCCCAGGCTCGTCGCGTCCTTCCAGCCGACGAGCATGGCCTCGCCGCCGGATCCGGGGATCGATCGCTCGACGATGCCGACGACCCTGAGGTCGAGCGGCGTGCCGCTGTCCGTCGGCACCGTGAGGGTCTGCCCGACCGCGAGCCCCAGGCGGTCGGCCAGCCCGGCGGGCACGATCGTCGCGCCACCCGCGTCGATCGCGGCCAGGGCGGACGCTCGGTCACCGGCGGTGAATCGCAGCCGCCCGTCGGCGGCCAGGTCCGCACCGACGACCGCCGCGGCGTCGGTCCGAGCGCCTTCGAGGGCCACGTCGAACGTGGCGATCGGGCTGATCCGGGCGATGCTCGGCACCGCGGCGCGGAGATCGGCCTCGACGCCCTCGTCGGGCGCGACCGGCCGGATCGACGACAGGATCAGCTCGCCGGGCACGACGTCCGCGATCCAGGCTCCCGCGGCGGCCCGGGCGTGCTGCCCCACCCCGCCGAGCGCGACGATCATCGCCAGGCCGATGGTCAGGGCCCCAAGCGTCAGCGTCGATCGGCTCGGGTCGCGGACCATCGCGCTCCGGGCCAGTCGCTCCTCGAAGCGGAGGATGACCCGGAACGGGATCCCGGCCAGGCGCGCGACGGCGGGCAGGATCAGCGGGATGCACAGCGTCCCGACGAGCAGGACCGCGTAGACGACGAGTGCCTGGACGACGCCGGCACCGCGTGGCGCCGCGATCAGGCCGACGATCGTGACGATGACGAACACGCCGACCAGCCATCGAAGCCTGGCGCGGCGAGCCGACGGCAGGTCCAGCCGCGCCTTGAGCGCCTCGACCGGCTGGATCCGACCGGCGCGGCGGGCGGGCTCGAGCGCCGCGGCCCGCGTCCCGCCGATCCCGACGAGGACCGCGGGCACGGCCGCGTCAGGCGGGATCGCCGGCCGTTGCAGCGTGACCGAACCGATCGTCCGGACGTAGGCGACCATGCCGGCCGCCAACAGGACGCCGAGCCCGACGCCGAGCAGCGACCCGAACACGCCCAGCACCAGCGCCTGGCTGAGCATGAACCGCGTGACCTGGCGCCGGGTGGCTCCGGCCGCGCGCAGCAGGCCCACGTCGCGGACCTGCTCGACGACCGTCATCGACAGCGTGTTGAAGATGAGGAACGCGCCCGCGAACAGGGCGATCGCCGCGATGAGCGCAGTCGTGGCCTGGAAGTCCGCGGTCGAGTTGCGCAGGGTGGCGGCGATGTCCTGCGGCGTCGACAGCACGTACGGCTGCGTCACGAGCCGCGCCACGAGCGCATCCGAAACGGTTCCGACGTCGGTGCCGGCCGTCACGCCGATGTCGACGCGGGTCACCGCATCGTCACCGAACACGGCCTGGGCCGTCTGGAGCGGCACGACGACGATCCGTCCGAAGGCGCCGTTGAGCGGCCCCTCTCCGGCCAGGATCCCGATCACCCGGTAGGTCACCCGGTCGCCGGTCCCCTGCATCGTGATGGGGGCCCCCACCGTCAGCCCATCCTCGTTCGCCAGTTGCTCGGAGATCAGGGCGCTCGGCTCGGTCGGCTCGCGCAGCAGCGAACCGGCGATGAGATGCAGGTCGTGGAGCTGCGGCTCGGCGACGGGATCGATGCCGAGGACCGTGACCGGCGGCGGCAGCGCCTGGCCCGCGTCGATGTCCGGTCCGAGATAGATCCGCCGCTGGAGGGCCGGCGCGATCACCTCGACGCCGGGGGTCTCCTTGATCGCCCGGACGGTCTCCGGCGTGAGCCCGTGCTCGCCGAAGGCAGCGACCCGGAGGTCGGCCCGACCGACCAGGTCGCGGACGGTGCTGTTGACGGAGGAATCGATCCCGGCGTTGGTGGCCAGGCCGGCGAACAGGACCGCGACGCCGAGCGCGACGCCGAGCCCGCTCAGGAGCGAGCGCAGGGTCCGGGCGCGGAGGCTTCGCCAGGCGAGCCGCGTCAGGGACACGGGCGCGCCCTAGAGCCCGAGCTGGGCGAGCCGGGCGATCAGCGGCGTGGCCTCGTGGGTGTCCCGCCGGCCGAGCTCGATGGTCTCGCGGATCTGTCCGTCGCCGACGACCATGACCCGATCGGCGTAGGCCGCCGCCTTGGCGTCGTGGGTGACCAGCACGATCGTCTGGCCGCGTTCGACGCAGGACCGCTTGAGCGCGTCGAGGATCTCCGTACCCGTGGTGTAGTCGAGGTTGCCGGTCGGCTCGTCGGCGAACAGCAGGGCGGGGCGGGTGACCAGGGCCCGGGCGACGGCGACCCGCTGCTGCTCGCCGGCCGACAGCTGGTCGGGCTTGTGGTGCTCCTTGCCGGTCAGGTCGACGAGCTCGATGACGTCGCGGATGCGATCGGCCAGCTCGCCCCTGGTCGGGTCGCCGCCGGCGATCGTGAACGGCAGGGCGACGTTCTCCACGACGTCGAGCAGCGGGATCAGGTTGAAGGACTGGAACACGAAGCCGGTTCGGTCGCGTCGCAGCCGGGTCGCCTCGTCGTCGGACAGGCTGCCGAGGTCCTTGCCCTCGAGCGTGACCTCGCCCGAGGTCGGCCGGTCCAGCCCGCCGAGCACCTGGAGGAGCGTCGACTTGCCGGAGCCGGACGGGCCCATCAGCGCCACGAACTCGCCGGCCTCGACCGACAGCGACACGCCGCGCAGCGCCTCCACCGTGGTGGCCCCGAGCGGATACGTCCGGGTGAGGTGGAACGCCTCGAGGATGACCGTCATGGGCGGGAGTGTACCCGGCCGTCCAGGCCGCGGGTCACCGGTTCAGCCGCCGAAGAAGAAGCCGGTCACGCCCGTGACGATCATCTCCAGCAGGCCCTGCGACGAGCCGCGCTCGACGACGCGAAGCGTGAAGCCGGGCGGCGGGGGCGTGGGCGTCGGCGTCGGTTCAGGCGTGGGCGTCGGCGTCGGTTCAGGCGTGGGCGTCGGCGTCGGGGTCGGCGTGGGCGTCGGCGTCGGCGTCGGCGTCGGCGTCGGGGTCGGGGTGGGCGTCGGGGTCGGTGTCGGTGTGGGCGTCGGCTCCGGCGTGGGCTTCGGCCTGGGCGTCGGTGTGGGTGTCGGCCTCGGCGCGGGACGTGCTGTCGGCTTCGGCGTCGGCTTCGGCGTGGGTTGGGGCGTGGCGTTCGGCGTGGGCTTCGGTGTCGGTTTCGGGGTGGGCTTCGGCGTCGGGCTGGGCGTCGACCCGCACTTGTCGGCGAACAGGACCGCGTACATCTTCTTGCCGTCGGCGCCCTTGTAGGCTCCGACGCCGATGACGTCCCACGACTTGCCGAGGATGATGGATCGGTGGGTCGGCGAATCCATGAACATCTGCTGAATGGTGGCCGTCGCCTGGTCGTCCGGGTAGGTGTTCCAGCCGATGTTTTCGCCCGCGATCTTGTAGCAGAAGCCCAGGCTCGAGAGGTACGGGAAGACGCCGTTCTCGCCCCAGCCCGGGATATCGTGGCTGAAGTAGTTCTTGTCGATCATGTCCTTGCTGCGCCAGCGAGCGGCGGAACGCAGGGTCGAATCAACCTTGAGGGCGCTGAGCCCGGCGTTGACCCGCGCCCGGTTGGTGAGCGCGATGAGCTCGGACTCGGCAGACGAGTCGTACGAGCTGTCGTCCCAGGCCAGACTTCGAGCCGGGGCGGCCAGGGTTACCACGGACGTGATCCCGAACAGGAGCGCGATGGCGAGCGCCATCCGGCGGGGCGTGCGATGCGGGCTGAGCGTCACGCCGAGCGACATCCGGTCCGGGACCTCCGTGGGCAGCCGGAACGGGTCCGGGTGCTGTCATCACCGTAGGTCTCGGACTGCCGTGCGTCCGTCGTGCGATGGTCCGGGTTGGGCGGGGTTCGGTGGTACCGGTAGGTTTGGGCCGGTGGTGGGACCATCGGTGCGGTCCGATGGATTCGGGCGGCTTCGGGGGCAGTCGGCGCAGGTCGCGCGACGATGAGCGCCGGGATGCACGTGGCCGGCGCGGCCGAGCGGGCGCTTCCCGCTATACTCCCGTCGCTCGGCCCGCCAGCCGGTGGGAGCGCCACGCACGAGCATCCCGCGGTGGCCTTAGCTCAATGGCAGAGCATCGGATTGTGGCTCCGAAGGTTACGGGTTCGACCCCCGTAGGCCACCCCACTTCCTGAGCACGAAACGACCCTTCGCGAGGCCGCGGAGGGTCGATCAATGTCGCCGAGGGTCCCTATGCTGCTGTCACTTGGATGTCAAGTCTGTTGTCAACCCGCGGAATTCAAGAAAGTCCTTTCGACGCCTCGTGATAATCGGTCCCCGAGTTCACCTGCCGCCATGTTCAACACTGACCTGGCGGCAGCCGACGTTCCAAGGAAGTTGAAGAAGGCATGGGTCATCCCGAGCGCGCGGATCGCTACGACGGGCACGCTTGCAGCGTGGAGGCGATCGCAGTACGCCTCAGCCTCGTCACGGAGGACGTCGGCTTCCGCCGACACGATGACAGCCGGTGGGAGGCCGGCCGCGTCCGCGACGAGGAGCGGTGATGCGTTCGGGTCACGTGGATCGCCTTCGGAGCCCAGGTACTGAGACCAGAACCACGCCATGTCATCGGCCGTGAGCCCGAAGCCAGCAGCGTACCTTCGGTATGACGGAGTGTCCTGAAGCGCGCTCATCGCGGGATACAGGAGGAACTGGGAGGCCAGCAATCGACCTTCGTCGCGCAGGCGCCACGCGACCACGGCTGCGAGGTTGCCTCCGGCGCTGTCTCCGCCTACGCCGACGTGGTTGGCATCGATCCCGAGCTCATGGGCGCAGTCGAGGATCCATCGCGTCGCGCCGACTGCATCGTCGACAGCGTGCGGGAACGGATGTTCGGGAGCAAGCCGGTATTCGACGGAGATGACCACGGCTCGCGCCCGATTGGCAATCGCTCGGGCAAGAGGGTCGTGTGAGCCACGGTTCCCAATCACCCAGCCCCCGCCATGGAAGAACACGAGACCAGGCGAGGGCTCCCGGACCCCGATCGGCCGATAGCAGGTCAGAGCGACGCCATGCTTCGCAATCGAGACATGGGAGATCGACTCGACGGATTCGGGCGTGCCGATCGTCTCGGCCATCAGGCGATCGTGCTCGGCCCGGAACTGAGCGAGGGGAAGTGAACGGAGGACGGGCGCCTGCGACTCAGGTGCAATCGCGGCCTCGATGTCGGGGTCGAGGTGCACGGATGTCCAGTTCCGCCAGTTGGGCGGCAAGCTCACAAGTCGGGTCCCTTCACAAGGAGGATCGGCGCGGGACGGGAGCCATCCGGCGGGTCAGCCGCCCGCACGGAAACGGCGGCGCCGACGGTATTGATCGATTGCGACAGCGGCCACCAGGATCACCCCGATGAAGATGTTCTGGTAGAGCGGGTTCACGTTGATGACCTGCAGCCCGTTGTTGATCTCGGCGAAGAGGATCGCGCCAAGTGCGCTGCCAGCGATGGTCCCGATGCCGCCGAACAGCGACGTTCCGCCAATGATCACCGCGGTCACCACCTGGAACGTCAATGACGCACCGCCGGCGGCTGGCGAAGCCGTGCTGAGGCGGGCAGCGCCGAGGATGCCGGCGAGGGCTGCGATTCCGCCACTTAGCGCGTACAGGCCAATGTCCATGCGCGCGACACGGATCCCGTTAGCGGCGGCGGCTGCACGATTGCCTCCGATGGCGCGGATGTTGTAGCCGACGACAGTCGATTCGAGCAGCACATGGAAGACGATGCCGATGGCGATCGCGTAGAAGATCAGGTACGGGACGCCCCCCAGCTCGCCTGCTCCGATGTTGATGAAGTCGTCCGGAAAGCCATAGACATCGGTGCCCCCGGTCAGTACGACGGCGATGCCGCCGGCAAAGAAGAACATCCCGAGCGTGGCGATCAGCGGCGGAACGTGCAGGTAGACCGAGACCGAGGCGTTGATCACCCCCGCAGCGATGCCGACGCCGATCCCGCCTAGCACCGCCACGGGCCACGGGACGCCGTTCGTCATGAGCAGCCCGGCGACCACGGCGCCGAGGGCGTAGACGGCGCCGATCGAGAAGTCGAGCCCGCCGCCGACGAGGACCAGGGTCGACGCGCAGGCGACGATGAAGTACAGCGTGACCGCACGGAAGAGCTCGATCAGGTTGTCCGATGAAGCGAAGTCGCCGTTGATCGCGGCAAACGCCGAGCCGAGAAGAACGACGACAGCGATGAGTCCGGCCTGTTGGGTGTACCTGCTCCACGCAAGGCCAGATCTCCGGTCGGCCGCGGTCTCGTCCAACGGACTGCCGTCGGGCCGCGGCCGAACGGTCGCCGGTCTCGTCACAGCTGCTCCTCGATGGGTCGATCGGACAGCGATCCGGTGATCAGACCGATGACTTCCTCCTTGGAGGTGTTGGCGATGTCGCGGACGCCGGCGACCTGCCCGAGACGCATGACCTGGACGCGGTCAGCGACCGCGAACACGAAGTTCATGTCGTGGCTGACGCAGATCACCGTGTGGTTCCGGTCGCGCAACTCACGGATGAGGCCCACCGCGTGGGCGGTCTCGCGAACGCCAAGCGCGGCCGTCGGCTCGTCCAACAGCACGATTCGGGCTCCGGTCCGCATGGCTCGGGCGACGGCGATGATCTGGCGCTGGCCGCCGGAGAGCATGCCGATCTCGGTCCTGACCGAGCTGATCGTCACCTTGAGTTCGTCAAGGAAGGCACGCGACTCGGCATCCATCGCCTTGCGGTCGATCAGCCAGCCGCGACGCGGGAACTGCCCGAGGAACATGTTCGTTGAGACATCAAGCACCTCAACCAGCGCCAGGTCCTGGAACACGGTCGCCACGCCCGCCTGCCGCGCATCGGCTGCGCTGCGCAAGACGACCTGCCGGCCGGAGATCCGGATCTCGCCCTCGTCGGGGTGATGGACACCGCTGACGATCTTGATGAGAGTCGACTTGCCGGCCCCGTTGTCGCCTACAACGGCGAGCACCGTCCCTGGGTAACCGGTCAGGTCCACATCGGCCAACGCGGTCACGTGTCCGAAGCGCTTGGTGATGCCGCGGAGCTCGAGCTCCGCGGCACCTGTGCCCTCCCACGAGAAGACGATGTTGATGTCCGGGTGCGCGGTCAGCATCTGGGAGGCCACATCGGCTGTCTTCGCGGGATCCGCGCCGTCAAACGCGGTCGCGACGACCGCGACATGCGCCGGCAGGTTCGCCTTGAATGCGTTGATGATTGTGTCGCCGATGCCGCCGGCCTGGTTCGTTATGATCCCGACGTTCTGCTGCCCTGGGCGCTTGGCGATATTGGCCGCGACCTGGGCGCCCTGCGTCGGATAGTCGGTGCCAACGGTGAAGTCCTGATTCTTTGTCGCGTCGCCCGTATTGAGCGTAGCGATGAACATCCCGTCCTTCTTAGCGCGCTCGAACAGGGAGTCGTAGGCCGGCGGCGTGATCGGGACTGCCATGAGGGCGTCGTAATCCTGCGCGATGGCTTGCGAAATCCGATCGAGCACGAACTGGTCGTTGACCTGGAGTCCCGTCGGACCTTGCGTGACGCCCTTGATGTTGAGCTTGCTCGTCTCGGCGGCGAAGCACTTGTCGGCCGTTCCCCAGTCGGGATAGGCGGGCAACGGATTGGCGAAGAAGATCGACTTGACCCCGCCGATGGCCGCGCTGGCGCTGGCGGCCGCGCTGGCGCTTGGCGCCTCGGTGGCAGCGGCGGAGGCACTGCCGGTCGCCTCGGTTGCCGCGGCCGGACTGGCCGACCCGGACGATGATCCGCAGGCAGACACCGCAACGACTACCGCAGCGAAGACCGCCGGCGTGGCGAACTTCCGCAGGAACATGTCTCTCCTCCATGTGTTCGTGCCAGTCGCCAGATCACATGATCCTACCGAGTACTCGGTAGGTAGTGCAGACTACCGA